>CAMMVQ010000001.1 GCA_946500425.1 uncultured Mollicutes bacterium
AACAAAGAGCTAAAGAAATGCGAAGAAAAATATTTAAAACGTCATAAATTGACGTTTTTATTATGCTTTTTTGTAAATAAAATGACTATAATAGTAAATGTGATTTGCAAAATTTTACTAATGTTTCTATTCTAATACATTTTATTTTATTTTACATGTAAAAAATGTTATAATATGTTTGGAAGATTAATCCATAATAAAGTTAGGTGAGATAAATGAACGTAGATGGTTTAAACATTAATTACGTTGATTATGGCAATAAAAAGAAAAAAGCAATTGTTTTACTTCATGGTTGGGGTCAAAACATCGAGATGATGAACATGCTTGGAAGACCTTTTAGTAAAGATTTTAGGATAATTGCAATTGATTTTCCTGGCTTTGGTTTGAGCGAAGAACCAAAACGGGTTATGGGTGTTGATGGATACACAAAAATAGTTGAGGACATGCTAAAGGTTTTAGATGTTAAGAATCCTATTTTAATTGGGCATTCTTTTGGCGGTAGGGTAGCGGTTAAGTACGCTTCTAGAAACGAAGTTGAAAAGGTGATATTACTTTCTCCTGCTTTAAGAGGACATGATAAAAAAGGGATTAAAACCCGTGTTTTAAAAACCTTAAAGAAAGTTCCAGGAATAAAAAATCTTGAGGGTTGGGCTAAAAATCACATTGGTTCTAGGGATTATAAAGCGGCAAGTCCCATCATGAAACAGGTGTTAGTCCAAACGGTTAACGAGGATTTAAGTGATGATGCAAGAAAAATTAAGGCACCAGTAATACTTATATATGGAGACCAAGATTTAGAAGTGCCGGAAGAAGATACTTTACTATACGAAAAATTAATACCGGATTGTGGCCTTATTTTGTATGAGGGTTGCACCCATTACGCATATTTAGAAAGGTTAGAGCAAACGATAAGTATAATTAATAATTTTATAAGATAAGGAAGTGTAATAATGATATTTTTAATTAGTTTAATACCATTTGTTATTTTATTGTGTTATGATTTTAAGCATTCGCTTCACATGGCACAGCAGAATTTATACAACGACGATAAAAGGTTTCTTAAATGGACGATAAAAGATTTTAAGCAGTTTAAAACCCCACTTAAGTGTTCCTTAGTGGTTTTAGTTACCCTTCTTATCTTGATAGCTTTTAAATTACATTCAAAGTTTATTACGGCAATTTATTTTTCTTTGGTTTGTATTCTTATTTTAATTTTAAAGATAAGAGAAGAAAGGTCTAATGACACTAAGATTGGGCTTAAAGTAACGGCTAGGGTTAAAAGATTAATGGTAACTAACTTTTTCCTTTTCTTACTAATAATGGCGGGAATATCCTTTATTAAGGATGATAACCTTAGGTATTTGCTATTATTTTTGTATGACATTTTAATTAATTTCGTGTTAATGCTTTCGATTATAATAAACAAACCAGTAGAAAAAATGGTTTATTTATCATTCAAAAATAAGGCGGTTAAAAAATTAGATTCAATGGGTCAGTTAAAGGTAATCGGAATAACTGGTAGTTATGGTAAAACAAGTAGTAAAAACATTTTAAGTGACATTTTAAACGTTAAGTATAATGCTTTGCCTAGTCCTAAGAATTTTAATACTCCTTATGGTCTTATAATTACGGTTAATAATTACTTGGATAAGTTTGATGATTTTTTAATCGCTGAAATGGGAGCGTATAAAGTAGGAGAAATAAAAGAATTGTGTGATTTGGTTAGGCCTAAATGCGGAATTTTAACAAAGATTGGTACGGCTCACATCGAGATTTTTGGTTCTCAAGAAAACATTCAAAAGGGGAAGTTTGAATTAATTGAAAGTTTGCCTCACGATGGCGTTGGAGTTTTAAACGGTGATGACGAGCTTCAAAGAAATTATAAATTAAAAAATGATTGTAAAATTATATGGATTGGAATTGATAGTAATGACGTTGATGTAAGAGCAACAGACATTAAAACAACTAGTAATGGTACTACATTTAACGTAAGGTTTAAAGGTGACGAAAATAAGTATGAGTTTACGACTAAACTTCTTGGGTACGCTAACATTTATAATATTTTAGCCTCACTTGCTCTTGCGAAAGAATTTGGACTTACGATTAATCAGATGAAAAAAGCGGTGTTAGCGGTAAGAAACGTTGAACATCGTTTGGAATTAAGAAGTGCCGGAAACATTACGTTCATTGATGATTCTTACAATTCAAATCCAGTTGGTTCAAAGATGGCACTTGACGTTTTAAAAAGTATGCCAGGGTTAAAAATTATAATTACTCCTGGTATGGTGGAACTGGGAGACAAAAGTTATGAACTAAATAAGGAGTTCGGACTTTACATGAAGGAAAAAACTGACGTGGTAATCTTGGTTGGAGAAAAAATTACCAAACCAATTCAAGACGGATTAAAAGAAAGTGGTTTTCCGGAAAAGAAGGTTTATGTTACTAAAAACAGTAAGGAAGCTTTTGCGTTGGCCAGAAGTTTAGCAACCGAAAAAGAAGCTTACGTTTTAATTGAAAATGATTTGCCAGATATATATAATGAATAGGAGTTGATAATATGAAGATTAAAGTTGGAGTACTATACGGAGGAAAAACTACGGAGCATGAGGTAAGTATTATTACGGCCGTTCAAGCCATGGGATTTTTAAACACTGAAAAATATGATGTAATACCAATTTACTTAACTAAAGAAAACGAAATGTATACTGGAGAACCGCTTAAGGACATGGAGATTTATAAGGAACCAGAGCTTTTAAAACGTTATTGTTCAAACGTTGTTATGTACAATAAAAATGGTGCCTTCGTGCTTCAAAGTAAAAGAGGAATATTTAAACGGGTTGTTGCGGACATAGACATCGTAATACCGGCAGTTCATGGGTATGGTATGGAGGACGGAAACATTGAAGGAATGCTTGATGTTATTGGGGTTCCTTATACCGGTAGCGACATATATGGATGTGTAGTTGGACAAGATAAGGTGTTTCAAAAGCAAATTTTATCATCAGAAGGAATTAGCGTTCCTAAGTATGACTGGTTTTATGATGCTGAATATTTAGAAAATCCTAAAGAAATAATATCACGTTTATCTAAACTTAAATATCCAATGATAGTAAAACCAGCAAGACAAGGTAGTAGTATTGGAATTAAAATTGCAAAAGACGAAGACTCTTTGCGTGACGCAATCGAAGAAGCTATTAAGTATGATGAAAAGATATTAGTCGAAGAAGTGGTGCCGAACATGACCGAACTTAACTGTAGTGTTTTAGGCTCAAGTAATTATGCTGAGGCGTCCGCGATTGAACAGGTAATGGGAAAGGATGAAATATTATCATTTAATGATAAATACATTGGTTCTGGTGCTAAAAAGGGTGCCGGAAAAATGAAGATGGGAGCTTCTAAGGGAATGGTGAGTGCGGAGCGTGTTGTTCCGGCTGACATTCCTGAAAAGTTAGCAGAAGAAATCAAAGATACCTCACTTCGGGCTTTTAGAGTTTTAGGTGCTAGTGGCGTTGTTAGAATAGATTACTTATATGATAAAAAGGCTAAAAAGCTTTACGTTAACGAAATAAATAGTATTCCTGGTTGCTTATCATTTTATTTATGGACTCCTTTAAAGAAAGAGTATCCAGAACTTCTTGATGACTTAATTAACATAGCGGTTAAAAGGTACAAGAAAAAGTTAAAGAAAACTACTTCTTTTGAATCAAACATTTTATCAAGCTTTAATGGTTCTAAAGGAACTAAAGGTAAAATAAGAAGTAATAATAATTTTTAAAAAAACGTTCACGATATATTGTGAACGTTTTTTTACATGTTGTTTTGTTCAGAATTATTATTTTCAGTGCTTTGTTTTTCTTCAACGTTTTCGTAGTATTCTTTTCCCATTTCTTGGGTTTTTGCTTTTTTACTAACAACGTTTTCTTTTTTGTTGCACTTTTTGTTTTCTTTGTTTTTCATTTTATCATTTCCTTTCTTTAATAATTTGAACAAATTATATAAAATTATTCATAAAGTAATAAGCTTATGTTATACTAATTATAGTTTGAGGTGTTTTTATGAGGGTTTTGAACGTTAATGAAGAAATAAGAAAACAAGTGGTAAAACTATATGAAGATAGTGATTTTTTTACTAATTATGATTATGATGTGCTAATGAAAAAAATAGAACCTTTTTATCGTTTTATAAAAGAAAATAATGAAGTTTCAAGGTATGTAATTGGCGTTATGTTTACCACTTCATACGTTTATAATTATGATAAATATTTAAAATACTTAGAAGAGGAATACGAAGATAGAATAGGACTTTATGAAACTTTATCTAGCCCTAGAAAAATAATAGAAGTAATGAGTAAAAATGATTTTTTAAATTTATGTGATGACGTGTGTGCCTTTGAGGAGTTATCTTTTTTTGGAAAAAAAACAATATTTATTAATGCAAAAGACAAACAAGATTGGCTAAAAGGTATTTTTCCTCCGTATTTAATAGACGTTTTATTTTATAAAAACACCTATGATGAAAAAAGAATTATGGACGATTATTTTCACCGGTATAAAAATAATGGCGGTGATTTAATTACCGCCGTTGAATGTAGTGTTTTTTGTGAGATTGAATCGCTTAAAAAGTTAAAATGTGCCGATTATAATAATTATCGTTATATTATTTTAGAGATTCTTAAAGACTATTATTGTTATATTAAATTTTTGGTTAGCACGAATAAGCAACCAAATGACGATAAGAAAAATATTGTTTTTCAAATTGAAAATAACTTGGAACGATTTTTTGAAAAAGTTTCAAATGACGAAGAATTATTGGATAAAGTTTTATCAGAGTACGTATTATATAACATTTCATCCCACGAACAAATAGTTGCATTTTACGATAAAGAACCCCAAGGGAATATGCTTGTTAAAGTTGCTAAAGAGTGTGATCGTTTAAAAAGAAAGTAAAAGTTTATTTAAACCTTGACCAAATAATTAATATAGTGTAAAATTGTTTGTGTCAGCTGGAGTGATACTCAAGAGGCTGAAGAGGCGCCCCTGCTAAGGGTGTAGGCTGGGTAACTGGCGCGAGGGTTCAAATCCCTCTCACTCCGCCATGATGAATTAAACAACCTTTTGGTTGTTTTTTTTGTTTTATTAATTATAAATATTAAAAAATATTACAAAGTCACTTAATAGTCACTTTACTTATGTATATTAAAAGTATAAAAAGAAAGGAAAGATGGTAATGGAAATACTTAAAGTATGTAATTTAACAAAGACTTATGGTAAAGATGATAACTTGGTTTACGCGGTAAACGACGTTTCTTTTTCCGTCAAAAAAGGTGAGTTTGTTGCGATTGTCGGGGCTTCCGGAAGTGGTAAGTCAACGCTTTTGCACCTTATTGGTGGGGTTGATAGACCAACAAGTGGTAAGGTGTACGTTGAAAATGAAGATATCTTTAACTTAAGCGATGATAATCTTGCTATTTTTAGAAGAAGGCAAGTTGGCATAATATATCAATTTTACAATTTAATACCAATCCTAAACGTAAAAGAAAACGTTACGCTTCCATGTGATTTAGAAGGAATTAAAATTAGTAATAAGAAAGTAGATGAACTATTAAATACTTTGGGTTTAGAAGGACGTTTTTCTTATTTGCCAAACCAATTATCTGGTGGACAGCAACAACGAGTATCAATCGCAAGAGCACTAATTACTAACCCTGCCATTATTTTGGCAGATGAACCAACTGGGAACTTAGATTCTAAATCAAGCGATGAAATTATATCCTTATTAAAACTATCTAATAAAAAATTTAACCAAACCGTAATAGTGGTTACTCATGATCTTGAGATTGCCAAAGAAGCTGATCGTGTAATAACGATTGAAGACGGTAAAATAATTAGTGATGAGGAAAACTAATGAGTATCTTAAGTAAATTTACGATAAAAAATTTATTATTAAATAAAAAAAGAAGTATTGTTACAATAATAGGAATAATTTTATCAACGGCACTTATTTGTGCTACAACTGGTCTTGTTACTAGTTTTCAAAGAACTCTTATTAATGATGAAATAAAAGACCAAGGTAGTTATCACGTGTTTTTAAAAAACGTTCCAAAGGATGATTTAAAAGAAATATTAGAAAATAGATACGTAGGTTCTTCTTATAAGTTTCAAACTATTGGGTACGCACCATTAAATGAGACAAAAAATAAATATAAACCATACGTTAAATTGCTTGGTTTTGATGAAAAAGCATTTGCTAACGCAGGGATAAAATTAACCAAGGGAAGACTTCCTAAAAATCAAAATGAAATTATAGTTTCAGAACATTTATCCACTAACGCGGGAGTAAGATGGAAGTTGGGGGATAAGGTAACCCTTAACCTTGGTGAAAGAATAACTAGTGATGGTTCTAATAATAGCTATGACCTTTTAGAAACTACGGAAGACGGAAAAGTAACTGAAACTTTTTTGCCTAAAGAAGAAAAAACTTATACCATCGTTGGTTTTATTGAAAGACCTAACTATAACATAGAATCATATTCAGACCCAGGGTATACCTTGATAACGACTTTAAATGAACGCGTGGATGGAAGTTACATGGTTGGTCTTTTGGCTAAAAATCCTAAGGATTATGACCGGTTATATAAAAGTATCACCGGGTACTCATCAAAGAATTATTTACCAGACGCAAAGTATGATGCTGCTATTCACCGTACTTTACTTGAATATCAAGGTTATTCCATCGGGGTAAACACTTATAAAACCTTGATTTTAATGGGAATGATAGTAATAATTATAATAATGGTATCTAGTGTGTTTGCCATTAAAAATAGTTTTAGTATTTCTGTTACCGAAAGGTTTAAGCAGTATGGCATGTTAAGAAGTGTAGGGGCAACTAAAAAACAAATCATAAAAAGTGTTTTGTTTGAAGGATTATGCTTGGGTATAATTGGGATACCACTTGGGATATTATCAGGAATATTTGCGGTCTTCGTATTAATAAAACTAGTCGGAACTATACTAGGACCGATGTTAAACGGAATGGAGGTTATTTTTTACATATCGTGGATTCCAACTTTGTTAGCTATTTTTCTAGGTTTTATAACGATAATTTTATCCGCGTTTATACCTGCTTATAAAGCTTCTAAAATAGCACCTATTGATGCCATTAGGTCAAGTGGGGACATTAAACTTAACGCTAAAAAGATAAAGGCACCAAAGTTAATTAATAAGATTTTTGGGATTGGCGGGGTAATTTCTTATAAAAGTTTAAAACGAAGTAAGAAAAAATATCGAACCACCGTAATTTCATTGGTAGTAAGCGTGGCGATTTTCATTGCCTTATCATCATTTATTGATTATGGTTTTAAACTTTCTTCGGTTACTTACAAGACTTTAGGTTATAACGTAAGCGTATTTGACGACGGAAGTAGCGTTAGCGAAGCATACGATAAATTAAATGAAATATCCAAACTAGATAAGGTAAATAAGTATAACTTAAGTCTTGCGTCGGACTTTGAAATTGATAATAGTTATTTATCTTCCTTTGGAAAAGAACAATTTGGAGAGGATGAACCTAACATAAGTATATATTCCTTAAGTGATGAAGCGTTCTTAAGATACGTTAAAGAAATTGGCGGTAACGAAGCTGATTTTAAGGATAAAGGGATACTGGTTGATGATTATATTTATTATCAAAACGATAAAAAGTACGAAGGGAATATTTATAACGTTAAGCCTGAAGATAAAATAGATTTAGGAAATAATAAGCGTATAGAAATAGCAAAAAGAACGACCGAAAGACCAATGGGGTATGAGGCTTCGTATTCTTCTAGTGGATATATCTTTGTGTCAGAGCAAACGCTTAGAGATTTAAGTGATGATTTGTACGTTTATGGTTTGTACATTGATTCTGATAATCCTGATGAATTATGTAACGAAATTGATGATTTGCGTAACAACAACGAAGAATATTCAAACGTTCGTTATGATAATTATGAAGAGTTTGTAAGAGAAAGTGATGCTTTTATTTTAGTAATATCCATTTTCCTATATGGCTTTATAACCGTAATAACCCTTATTGGGGTAACTAACATCTTTAATACCATAACAACCAACATGGCCTTAAGAAGTAAAGAGTTTGCGATGCTTAAATCGGTTGGAATGACCAAGAAAGAATTTAATCATATGATTAGGCTTGAAAGTGTGTTTTATGGTGCTAAATCATTTATAATCGGAACCGTTATTGGGCTTGCATTATCATATTTGATTCATTATGCCGTAACAAAGAGCTTAGAAACTAGGTACATTTTTCCTTATAAATCGATTATTATTGCATTCATTTTCGTCTTTTTAATCGTCGGGCTTACGATGAAGTATTCTTTAAATAAAATAAATAAAGAAAACATAATCGAAACAATTAGAAATGACAACATATAAAAAGTACGTGCTTAACGTACTTTTTACATAAATGAAACCAGATAAGTATATTTTACAATGATTGCGATGATGAAAGTTAATAAGTAAAATATCATTTCAATTATTAAAAATACTTGGAAAATTTTTGCTATTATAAAACTTACTTTACTTTTTTTATTTTTAAACACTTTGAATTTTTTACATAACAAGTAAATTAGTAGGCAAATCACAAACGTAATTAACGCGTAAATAATGTATAAATTTATGAAATATGCAAAGGTAATAAGTGCTAAAGTAAAATTATATACGTTTGTTAGGATTAATAAAACGATTAATGCTCCCATTTGATCCTCCGTGTTAATTATATTATAACTTATTTTAGCTTGTTTTTAACATTATTTTAATAGTATAATCAAAAACGAGGTGTAAGATGGAAAAAATATTGCTGATTGAAGATGACGTTGCAATTATAACCGGGCTTAAATATTTTTTAGAACAAAACGGTTTCGAGGTGTTATGCGCAACTTCAAAAAAAGAAATATATGGGTTTAATCAAGTGGTATCACTTGTTGTTTTAGACGTTTGTTTACCTGAAACTTCTGGTTTTGAAGTGATATCTTTTGTTAAGGATAAAATAAGTAAGCACGTTATATTTTTAACCGTAAAAGATGATGAGGATGACGTTGTTAAAGGTTTTGAACTTGGGGCGGATGATTATGTTATAAAACCCTTTCGACCAAGGGAGCTATTATCTAGAATTAACCGGGTATTAAAGCTTAGTTATGATGGAACAATTAACGTTAAAAACGTTACCTTGGATAAGAATGCTAACAAGGTTTTTGTAGATGGTAAAGAAGTTTTATTTACCGCCCTTGAATTTAGAATCCTTATGATGCTTTTTAATAACGTACGTAAGGTTGTTACCAGAGAGGCTATTTTACAAAGAATATGGGATGAAGCTGGAAGTTTCGTTAACGATAATACTTTAACCGTATACATAAAAAGAATAAGGTCTAAACTTCCAGAAGGCATCATTAAAACGGTTAAATCAGTTGGATATTTGGTGGAGGATAGATAATGAAATTTTTAAAGCAAAAAAAAGTATTAAAGTTTCTTTTTGCCATTTTTATATTATTTTTAACGTATGTAATTTTTATTATTATATTTAATAAAAATGCTTATGAAAACTATAAGAACGAAGTAAACTCGGTAATGTCAAACGTCATTTTGGAAGTAAAGAAAAAATATAAAGACGTTGACGAAGTAGAAATAATAAAAATTTTTAATGATAAAGCTTCCGTCAAAGATAATGACGTCTTAAAAAAATACGGTCTTAATTATGAAGATGTTAGTGTTTTGGAAAGCTTAGAAAAAAGTTATAACAAGAATATTTTGACGCTTATTTTATTAGCGGTTTTGTTTTTTGTGGCAATTATTTTATTTTTAATTTGCTATTTATATAAAAAAGAAAAAGACGTTTATGAGTTAGTTGAGTACGTAAATTACATAATAGATAAGCGCTATGATCTTAAAATAAAAGATAATGAAGAGGGAATGATAAGTAAGTTAAAAAATGATTTATATAAGCTTATGATTATGTTAAAAGAGGCGTATAGTAATGAGAATAGAGAAAAAGAAAGTTTAAAAATAGCCATTGAAGATATTTCTCATCAGCTTAAAACGCCTCTTACCGCATCAATTATAATGCTAGATAACTTAAGTGATGAAAACGTTGATGAGAACTTAAGAAAGAAATTTTTAAACGATGTAAAGATACAAATTGAAAAAATGAGCTTCTTAATTAAGACGTTACTTACTTTATCCAGGTTTGATGCGGGCGTTATATCTTTTAAAAAAGAGCGAATTAGCGTTAGTAAGCTTATTTCTAAAGTAAGTAGTAATTTGTCTGTTCTAGCAGAAATAAAGGGGGTTACCATTGATTTTAAGAAGGATGATGAGGTGTTTTTTAACGGTGATTATAAATGGGAGGAAGAGGCCATTACCAACGTTATTAAAAACGCAATAGAACATTCAAAGCCCAGAAGTAAAGTTAAAATAGACTATTCTTATAATGCGGTTTATACTGAAATATCAATAACTAATCATGGTGACGTTATTGATAAAAAAGATATGAAAAACATATTTAAAAGATTTTATAAGGGTAAAAACGCCTCGAAGGAAAGTATTGGTATTGGTCTTGCCTTATCAAAAAGTATTATCACGAAAGATGATGGTTATATATCCGTTTCTTCTGATGAGAAAAACGGAACCGTTTTTAAAATTAAATATTTAAGATGCTATTAATCTTTATAACCGACGCATTTTTTAAATAGTTTAATATTTATCTTGTTATATAAAAATTCATACGTTTTTCTTGATAGTGTTACTTTCCTTAATAGGGGTAGACTTATACTTAAGACAAGCATGAAACATACCATTATAATTAAGCTTGCTGTTCCCTTATCAATTGTGCTTAGAGCACCGTTAAAACCCATGGCTGAGCATTTTATTACAAATATTATAACAAATATGCCAAGTATCACCGAAAACACTTTTAATAAGGCGTTCGTTATCTGTTCTGTAAATTCTGATACGTACGATAAAATTATTAAAAAAAGGCTTATTAAAGAACATAACAGACTTTCCAGTCCAACTCCTATACTCCCTAAAATTTTTTTGGTTAACGAAACGTTGGCATATCTTATCCACTGGTAAAAATACTGCCATTTGGTTAACATTACTTCTTCTTTATTATTTTCACTTTTTTTAACATTTTTAGGATTAGCGTATGCATCATAGGCATTTTCAAACGACTCTTTTAAAAGCAGGTCATACGCTTTTCTTTTTTCTTCATCTAATAAAACTTCTTTAGCTTCGTTAAGTTTTCTTGCCATTACGCTGGCATCGCTTGATTTATTTATGTCCGGATGCCATGTTTTCATTTGCTTTTTATAAGCATTTTTTATTTCTTCTTCTGTTGCGTTATTATTTACACCTAAAAGTTCGTAGAAATTTATTTTGTTGTTCATCAGTTTTTCCTCTCACATAATTATATATAAAAATAATTAATTTGTAAAATTATTAAAAATATTGTCATAATTTTGTTTTAAATGGTATAATAAATTTATAATAAGGAGGAGAAAAATGAAGTGTAGTTTTTGCGGTGCTGACAACGAAATGGGCGCAAGTGTTTGTAAGGTTTGTCAAAAACCTTTGATTAATGCGGATGAAGGTAATTCATCAGTAGAAAAAGAAGAACCAAGAAGAAGTTATTTTACTACGCACGCTGGTAATGGTCAAGAAAGTAACGTTCAAAATTTAGCGGAGAATAACGTTTCTAACGTTACCAGTGAAAGCGGCAATAATTTTTCGGACGAAAAGGTAATGCAGGAGCCAACCGTAATGATTAGTAGTGAAGAAATGAAAAACTATGATATTTCGAATAACGATGGTGAAAAAAAGAAAGGAAATAAAGCACTTGTAATTGGAATTATCTGTGCGGTTGTAATTTTCGTTATAGGACTTGTAATAGGATTAGTATTCTTACTTAATCCCTCACCATCTAAGATTTTTAAAGCTTCTACTAACAAGCTTTTTGATGCTTTAGAAGAAAATTCTAAAATACAATCTAATGGGTTTTATAACACGAATATAAACATAACACCAATGATTGAGTTAAAGGGCGTTCCAGCTGAGACATTAGAAATGCTTGAAATGATTAATTCGTTAAAAATAAAAGTATCTCATTGGGCTGATTTAAAAAATAATAAAATGGATTTTTCTTTAGGCTTTGATTATAAAGATAAACAAATAATTGATTTTGAAGTTTTCTATGATAAAGAAGCATACATGCTTTTGGATGGCTTGTTACCTTATCCGGTTAAGGCTGAGTGTAAGGGATGTGAATCTTTATTTAATGCTTCAAAAGATGATATTGAAGATGCAAGAATAATTTTAAGAGCTTATAATGAGGCTTTAAATGGCGCACTTAAGGATAGTTATTTTGAAAGGGATAAAGAAGAGATAACCTTAAATGGTAAAAAGTATAATGCTACGGTAAGTAAACTAAAATTAAATGATGAAACGGTAAGCGAAATTTCAAAATCAATTTTAGGTACGTTATCTAAGAATGGTGATTTTGTTAAAGCTTACGCAAGGTTTAACGGAATTGATGAACAGGAAGCTAAAGAACAGTTAGAAACCGCGACTAGTTCTACGGTGGTTAGTGATAATGAAGACATGGACGTAATCTTATACACGACGGGATTTAACAATGAGTTTTTGATGGTTGAGTTAGAAAGTAATGGCGTTGTGCTAGGAATGTATAACGGTAGTAAAAAAGATGAATATATTTTAAAGGTTAACTACCAAGGAAACAACTTAAGTTTTAAGGTTGATTATAGTATGACCGATGATAAAAACGTTAGTGAACCAGATGTTTCTGGTGCTAAAACCGAAGAAGAAATCTCTGAAGAGGATATGCAAAATGCTTTAAATAAGATTTTTGAATCAGAAGGTTATAAGGCCCTTAATGATGACTTTAAGGCGTTTAGTGGTTATAGTTTTGAAGAACTTATTAATTTAATGATGATACAAGGAAATTCAAATTATAATGGCAATTTACAAGGTAGTGGACAAATAACTAGTGACTTCTTTAATAATTCCGATGTAACTTTTTATTAATTAAGAAGAATCGCTTTATAAAGTGATTCTTTTTTTGTTTTAAAAATAATTTAACTAATAGAGGATAAACGTTACGTTCAAAGTGATATCTTTATCATATTTTATACTGGTGATACGAATGCTTAACTTCATAAAAGACCAGGTAAGAACGATAAAACGAAAGGACCCAGCCATAAAAAGTACCATGGAAGTATTTTTGTATCCTTCGTTTAGAGCTTTGCTTTGTCATAGAATATCTAATTTTTTATTTAGGTATAAATTATATTTTCTTGCCAGATTTATTTGTGAATTTGCCAAGAGAAGAACCGGGATAGAAATTCATCCAGGAGCTAAAATTGGGAAGTCGGTTTTCATTGATCACGGAAGTGGGGTAGTAATAGGAGAAACTGCCGTTGTTGGGAATAATGTTACCATGTTTCACGGAGTAACTTTAGGTGGTACGGGTAATGAAAAAACTAAAAAAAGACACCCAACCATCGAAGATGATGTTTTCATAGGAAGTGGTGCCAAAGTTCTCGGGAACATCGTAATCGGTAAGGCGTCAAAAGTAGGAGCGGGTGCAATCGTTTTAAATAATGTTCCGCCCGGAGTTACGGTTGTTGGGGTCCCGGCTAAAATAGTTAGAAAACGATAAGTTTGTTACTTATTGTTTTTATTTGTATGAGATGCCTGGCTATTAGGTTTAAAACAAGGTCTAATATTGTAGAAAAAACGTTAATTTTGAATTTTAGATACATAAATGACATAACTTTATAATAAAATTGATTTATGCTATAATTGTTTAAATAACAAGGATGTGATTATATGTTGACGGGAGTAATAGCAATATTTTTATTTTTAATTTTTTATTATTTAAATAATAAGGATAAAAAAATAATGGCTTTAAATCCGTATCTTTATGCAGGAATGATTTTAATTACTTTGGGGTCTTTTATTTTTTCCATTTCAACTTTTAGCGTAATCAGCGGGCTAGAAAAAACAATTATTTTAGGTTTTGAAACCATTTTGCTATTCGTTTTAAGTATGTATTTTAAATACGCTTTAAAGTCTAATAAAACGTCTGATGCTTTTACTTTACTAGGGATAATCATTTTTGGAATAACCATGTTTTCTTTGGGATATAATGATGTTTTAGGTAGTAATTTTTCCGTTCGGGGAAAGTTTGGCAACATCTTTCTCATGATGATATCACTAATTGAATTGTGTTTGTTCTTGGTAAGAAAGATTATTTTAAAGACTAAAGCAACGATTTCGATTTTAATATTTTCTTTTTTATCTTTGTTCTTTTTTATTAATCAGATAACTGCTAGTCGTCTTTTTTCACTATCAATTTTATCTGTTTTGTTAGTTGTAATTAATTTGTTTAAAGAAAACGTTTTTGATGATAAAGAAGCTTTTAATTGTTTTAACCTTTCATTAATGTTTTTGTTTAGCATGATATTTTTTGCTTCTTGTCCGGTTTTTATAACCAGTATAAGTGGTTCTACATTTGACGGGTTAGGATTAATTATTTTTGCTATTACCCTTTGTTTTAATGCTTCTTATAGTACTAAAAAAATGTCAGAAATATTTTTAGTTTTATCTTTAGCTTATGACTTTATTGTGGTATCGTGGCTTTGTGCCTTTTCTGGTTCGTTTTTAATTTCTGCTTGTGTTTTATATTTGTTAGGACTTTCAACATTTGTTTTATATTATATATCTAAGAAGGAAAGTTTACGCTTTATTACCATAATAATTAGTTATTTATGCGGCTTTTTTGCACCATTACTAATACTCATGTCAAATGATAATTTAATACTGTCACTTATAATGTCGTTAACATACTTTCTATTTAGCATTATAAACCTAATTAAAAACAAAGACTTTAAGATGTTTGATTTTGTTTTTCAACCTATATTTATACTTATGCTTATAATTTCGTCATCATTTTCACTTGGAATGTTTTATGATTTAGACGTTTTTAAAGTTATGATTATAAGTGACGTAATTTTGTTTTTATCGGTTGTGGTCACCAAATTAATTGGTAGTAAAATTAAAAACGGATACGCTATCGCACTAATGGCGTTACTCTTTTTCCAAATGATATTTTTACATAACGCAAGTTTATTTTATAGCTTAATAACGCTTGTGTTTAACGTTCTATTAGTTATTTTATCTTTCACGATAAAGGATGAGTTCTTTAATAAATTAACGTTACCATTTGGCGTTTTACTGATATTAAACGTGTTAATTGGTTTAACTAATTATCCTTGGGTTAAGATGATGGTTTTTAGTTTGGTTCTTTTGATTTTAGCTATCGTTACAAAAGATAATAAAAAAAGATGGTTATGTGCCTCCCTAGCATATTTTCCTTTGGTAATGTTTTTAGAGCAAGTACTAAGTGTTAGATTTTCAGTTATGCATGACTTGCGTTATATTTTATTAATGTTGTTCTTTTTAATCTTTACGAGAAAGTTCTTAAACCTTAAAGATGATAATAATTCATGCGTGTTTGAACTTATTTTGTTTAGTTTTGTGGGATTAGTTTTATTAAATAACTTGTTTGATTTGCTGTTTATTATGTTAACGTATTTATTATCATATGTTTTCGGTTATAAAAAAATTGGCTCTGGTAAAAATTATTTAAATTATTTGTTATTTATCACCCCGATAATTTATTTTAAAATTGACGAAACAAATAACGTGGTCTTGTACTTACTCATTATTTTAGGAGTTTATGTTTTAAATCAAATTATGTATCGTTTATTTTACGATGGTAGAAATAAATTCATGGAAGTTGTGCATCTTTTAATTTCTTTTTTGCTTATGACTAACTTCGTTAGCTACCTACCATTTAGTAATGGTTTGCTAGCAATTATTAGTCTTGTTTTCTTGTTTACGTTATCTTTGATATACGAAAATGAAAAAGTTAGGTTATTATCTTTTGCCTTAGTGTTTTATCCGGCGTTAATGATAATAGATACCATTAATAACACGATAATAAATAATATTTTAAGTGTGTTTATTTTGTTTGTTCCTATTTTCATATTGACAAGGTACGTTTTAAAATTAGATGATAAAGTTTCCACCGGGGTTGAGTCAGTTGTTTTATCCTTCATGTTTTTACCATTTATCTTTGAAATTAATTTTATCGTAATGATAGTTTTATGTGGCGTTTGTTTATTATTAATAACCATCGGAATACTTCTAAAATATAATTCATTACTTATTATAGGATTAGTTTTTATAATTTTAACCATTGTTATTCAAACTAGCCATGTATGGCTTTTCTTACCGCGGTGGCTTTATGTTTTAATCATAGGAATTATATTAGTTATTATTTCGGTAATAATGGAAAATACAGGCTAGAAAATTATATTTTCTTGCTTTTTTTGTCTATCTTTAGTAAACTTAATACCAGTAATTATTGGAGGTGCAAGATGCTTCAGGTTAATAATTTGAGTTTAAGGTTTGGTAAAAGAATATTATTTGACAATGTTAATTTAAAGTTTACCCAAGGAAATTGTTACGGGGTAATTGGCGCTAATGGTGCTGGTAAATCCACTTTTTTAAAAGTGTTATCAGGAGAAATAGAGTCTACTACCGGTGATGTTGTGGTAACTGATAACGAACGTATTTCGGTTTTAAAACAAAATCATAACGCTTATGATGATAAAAACGTAATAGAAACCGTTATCATGGGGAACAAACGTTTATACGACATCATGAAAGAAAAAGAAGAAATATATTCTAAAGCGGACTTTAGCGAAGAAGATGGATTAAGAGTAGGTGAGTTAGAAGCGGTGTTTGCGGAAATGGACGGTTGGCAAGCGGAAAGTGACGCGGCTATTTTACTAAGTGGTTTGGGCCTTCCTAAGGTTTATTTTAATGACGTAATGGCAAACTTATCCGGGGAAGACAAAGTAAAGGTCTTGTTAGCACAAGCTTTGTTTGGTAATCCTGACATTTTAATATTGGATGAGCCAACTAATTATCTTGATATTAGTGCCAAAATATGGTTAGAAAACTTTTTGCTAGATTTTAAAAATACCGTTATAGTAGTATCACATGATAGACATTTTCTAAACAAGGTGTGCACGCATATATTAGACATTGATTATGAAAAAATTAAGATGTTTGTTGGTAATTATGATTTTTGGCTTGAATCAAGTGAGTTAATTCAAAAACAAATGCGTGATTCAAATAAGAAGAAAGAGGAAAAAATAAAAGAGCTCCAAGATTTTATAAGGCGTTTTAGTGCTAACGCTTCAAAATCAAAGCAAGCTACCTCAAGGAAAAAATTATTAGAGAAAATAGAGTTAGATGATATCAAACCATCTTCCAGAAAATATCCGTACATAAACTTCGAAGTGGATAAGGATTTAGGAAAGAACGTTTTAGAATTAAAAGGTGTTAGTAAAACCATCGATGGGCAGGTCGTTTTAAAGAATCTTAATCTTACGATTAATAACACTGATAAAGTCGCGTTCGTTGGAAAAAATGAACTTGCCAAAACAACTTTGTTTAAAATAATTACTGGTGAAATAAAGCCAGATAGTGGTACCGTTACTTGGGGCACAACTGCTAGCTACTCATATTTTCCTAAAGAAAATGATGAGTATTTTAAAGAAGACGTTAACTTGGTAGATTTTTTAAGACCTTATTCAAAAGAACAAGAAGAAGCATACTTAAGAGGATTTTTAGGAAGAATGTTATTTTCTGGGGAGGAAGCCCTTAAAAAAGTAGGAGTTTTGTCTGGCGGGGAAAAGGTAAGATTAATGTTTTCTAGGATGATGCTAAAAAAAGCTAATGTTATTATCCTGGATGAACCGACCAATCATCTTGATATCGAAACTATAACCTCACTTAATAAGGCAATGAAAAATTTTAAGGGAGTGTGTTTATTTTCTTCTTATGATTACGAGCTTGTTCAAAGTGTTGCAAACCGAATAATAGAATTTAAGGATGATGGCAAGTACGTTGATAAAGTAGTGACTTATGATGAGTACTTAAATAATAATTAGTATGATTTTTTAATAATCATACTTTTTTTGATTTTTAGTTATCCACAAGAAAAAAAGAATTTAGTGCTTTTTTGTTTCTTAATAACTATTTACTTTTTTGTTAAAAGTGGCTATAATAGAGGCATTTATTTAATGTCGGGGTGATTAGGAGTGAAAAGATTATTAACTTTTATTCCTTTAGGAATAGGGATAAGCGCTGCTATAATATATATTTTTAACGTTGTTCAGTTTAGGGTTATAAATAATTCAGCAACCTTGCTACAAATTTTATCAAACTTAAAGATATATTTATACATATCAATCGCAGGGTTTTTAACTTATTTTTTAATAAAGGTACTTTTTGCTCTTAACAATAAAGGTGTAAGTGTAAGAACTAACGAGAATGACGAGACTCAAGAACAAAAAGACGATTTTATACTAAATCGTCCGGCTTCTAATACCAACGTTGTAAAGCAAGTTACACCTCAAAATGATTATAATAATATGAATACATACGTTCCAAATTATGACTATGTTCCAAGGTATAAAAAAGAAAATGAAAGTGTTAGTTCTTCAAACGTATTAGAAGAACAAAAAGACGATTCAAACGTTAGGGTTCATTTCGTATACTGTGGAAAATGTGGCGCAAAAATAAATAAAGAAGACGTTTTCTGCCGTAATTGTGGTGCCAGGCAAAAAGAAAAAAAATCTGATGTCAACCCAACTTTAAGGAGCCTGATAAACTTATTAGAGATAGTTATTCTTATTTTAATATTATATTTTTCGGTGAACATGATGTTTGATTATAAAGAAAGCAAAGACCCAAACTTTAAATCTCCGTTTAACGTTAGCATGACGAAGTGACATTACTTTGTCTTTTTATTATGCTTTCTATTATTTTTGGATTTTTAATGCACAGAAAGTTTTTGTACATAAAGTTTTGCGACGCAATAACTTTAGTAAGGTCATTAACTTTTTTGATTTCATATTTTACTTTATCATTTTTTATTATAACTTTATTTATTTTTGATTTGAACATTCTCGGATTATAAGAGGTAAATAAATTTAAACCCTCAACTTTAAAACTGTTATTAAAAAGTTCAAAGCTATTTGCGCACACGATAAATTTAACACCGCTTTCAATGGCTTTTATTAAGCTTTTTTTATTCTTGTTTAATTTGTTTTTAATCTCGGATAACTTTTCTTCTTTATAATTACCAAAGTAGTAAATGTTGCCTTTTTTAAAATATACTTTATCTTTTATGGACATGTTAGAAATAAATTTTTTGTTAATAAAATTGTCATTTAAATATTCTTGTTCTAGTACTTTTATCATTATTATCACCCGTTAATGTTATTGGTTATAATTAAAAATTTTAAACAATAAAAAACATAAAACTTGAAAAAAGAAGTAAAATAAAGTAGAATAGTAAGCGTGAACAAAGAGGTGATAATAATGGGAAGATTTCCAAATATAGCAGCTAGTAAGGCAAAAACTGGAGCACAAAAAGCTAAGGTTTATTCTAGTTACGCCAAAGAAATATATCAAGTAGCTAAACAAGGTGGTACTGATCCTAATGGGAATTTAAGTTTAAGACATTTAATTGAAAAGGCTAAAAAAGAGCAGGTTCCTCAAGAGGTTATTAAAAGAGCAATAGATAAAGTAAATAGTGGTGTTGATGAAAGCTATACTTCGGTTAGGTATGAGGGTTTTGCATCCGGCGGTGCTACCGTTATGGTGGATTGTTTAACTGATAACGTTAATAGAACGGTAAGCTTGGTTAGAAACGCATTTACTAAGTCTAAAGGAAAAATGGGTGTTTCAGGGAGCGTTTCCCATATGTACGAACATTTATCGGTTATTTCGGTAAATAACATAACCGAAGACGAAGTGTTAGAAGCCCTTTTAAATGCTGGTGTGGATGCTAAAGACGTTTATACCGAAGATGGCAACGTTAATGTTTACGGTGAACCTAATAGCTTATACGACATAAAAGACGCGATAACGAGTTATAAAAAAGATGCTAATTTTTTGGTGGAAGAAGTAACGATGCTTCCTAGTGAAATGGTTATTTTAGAAGGCGAAGATAAGGAAAACTTTGAAAAGCTAATAAGTATGTTAGATGATATAGAAGACATTCAAAAGGTATATCATAACGTTAATCTATAAATAGTTATTTTTACAAAAAAAGAAATTTTGCAAATAAATATATTATAAGAAGGACGAACTTTATGTAGTTTGTCTTTTTTTGTTATATTTTAAATTCAAAAATTGAAAATTCGTAATTTGATAGATAGTTTTAATTATAGTAATATGTTACAAAAAGGAGGGTTTAAACATGAATAAAAATAACGATAGGGTAATAACCATGGCGTCTGATACTGTTTTTAAAAGTGTATTACAAGACAGAAACTGTGAAGATTATTTGGTTGACATTATAAGTGGTATTACTAAAATTGAAAGGTCGTTTGTTAAGCAAAATTTGGTTTTTAAAAACAGCGAACTATCAAAGGAAGAACTAGAAGAAAAGGGAAAGGTAACGGACTTGTTAATTGAACTAAGAGATAACATAATAAACTTAGAAATGAATAAAAAATATTATGATGGCCTGTTTGATAAAAATGATAGGTACGTTGATAAGGTTAAAGAAGGTTTGGTAACTAAAGGAGAAAAGTATGGTAAGCAAAAAAAGGTTATTCAGATTAATTTTGATAATTTTGAATTATTTGATGAAAGAATAATAATTAAATTTAAAATGATGGACGTAGAAAAAGGACTTATTAGAAGCGATTATCTTTTTACTACTGACATTGAAATATACCATATAAACTTGAAAAGGGTAAGAGACATGTATTATAATAAAAGTAACTTAAGTAAGTTTGAGAGGGAATTGCTTATAATGACGATTGATAGTATGGATGAACTTACCAAGTTAACTAAAGGTTATAAGGAGATGGAAAGTGTGGTTAAAAAGATTAGTAAGTTAACTAAGGAAGAAGAAATGCAAGGAATATACATAAAAGAAGAACAAGAGGAGTTTATAAGGCAAAAAATAAGAGAGTATGCAGCCGCCAAGGGATATGAAGAAGGAGTGCAAAACGGTGTTAAGCAAGGAATCAAACAAGGAATTGAGCAAGGAGTTGAAAAGGGCATTGAAGAGGGAATGCTTGCTAAACAAAGTGAGATAGTTAAAAATATGTTGTTACGGGGAATAGACATTAAGGTGATAAAAGATGTTACAAGAATGAGTGAAGAAGAGATTATGAAAATTGACAAAGAATAAATAATGTTGTATTATTTATTTATGTTTAAAATCAATGACGAAGACAAGTAACTAATATTTTATTCTAAAGAGAGTTATCGTTTGGTGTAAGATGACGTTTAAATTTTAGTGAATCTACTTCTAAGACAAATGTTAAAAGCATTTGCGGCTAAAACCGTTATACTAATTAAGACTATCAAAAAGGATGGTACCGCGCAAGCTGCGCTCCTTTGTTTGGTGGTCTTTTTATTTTAAAGGAGGATATTTATGAGAGAAATAAAACCAAATACGGTGTATAAGCATTTTAAAGGTTCAAAAGCGTTTGTTATTACGCTGGCAAAGCATAGTGAAACTGGGGAAGATTTAGTTGTTTACTGCTGCGTTGATAATGAAAATACAAATCATAAGGACGGAATATACGCAAGACCGCTTGATATGTTTCTATCAGAAGTCGACCATGAAAAGTATCCATATGTAAAACAACGATATAGATTTGAAGAGGTAAAGTGATGATGAGAGCAAAAACTTTGAAAGAATATTTTACTGAGGAAAAATATGAAGAGTTAAAAAATAGCGATAATTTAATATATAAAGCGTTAGAAATAGCAAGTATATTATTTAAAAATGATACCGATAAAGGAGGTTATCCTTATTCTTTACACCTTTTATACGTTTATCAGAACGTTGATACTAAAGAAGAAAAGGTAATTGCGCTTCTTCATGACGTGATGGAAGATAAGAATATAAGCAAAGAAGAATTATTAAATGTTGGTTTTCCGTTAAAAATAGTTAATGATGTTTTAATATTAACCAGGATAAAGCCACTTGAATATAATGATTACATAGATAACATTGTTAAAAATGGTTCAAAAGAGGTTTTGACGGTAAAATTAGCAGATTTAAAAAACAACATAGATTTATCAAGGATTAAAAATCCTAGTGTTAAAGATTATGAAAGGGTGGAAAAAAGATACATGCCTTCATACGAGAAAATATTAAATAGATTAAAGGAGCTTGAAAAATGATTGATATTAAATTAATAAGAGAAAATAAAGACTTAGTAAAAGAAAATATTAAGAAGAAGTTTCAAGATAAGAAACTTCCATTAGTAGATGAAGTTTATGAAATGGATATTTTATATCGTAAAACAAAAACTGAAGCTGATGAAGCAAGAAGTATGATAAACGCTTTAAGTAAAGAAATAGGAAACCTAATGCGGGATAAAAAGATAGATGAAGCAAGTAAGATTAAAGATCAGGTATCTACCATAAAGGCTAAAATTCCAGAATTAGAAAAAGAAGAAGAAAGGTTAGAAAAAGAAATCAAAACAAGGATGATGTTAATTCCTAACATAATTGCAAATGACGTTCCCATTGGAGAAGATGATTCTAAAAACGTAGAAGAGCAAAAATTTGGAGAACCAAAAGTTCCTGATTTTGAAATTCCTTACCATGCGGATATTATGGCTTCATTTAATGGGTTAGATAAAGATGCGGCAGGACGTGTTAGTGGAAACGGTTTTTATTACTTAATGGGAGATATTGCACGTCTTCATTCATCGGTTTTATCATATGCTAGAGACTTTATGATTGATAAAGGATTTACTTATTGTATTCCGCCATACATGATTCACTCTGATGCGGTAGACGGAGTTATGTCTTTTGAAGAAAAAGAAAACATGATGTATAAAATAGAAGGAGAAGATTTATATTTAATTGGAACGTCGGAACATTCTATGATAGCAAAATTTAAGGACCAACTTTTGAAAGAAACGGAGTTACCGATTACCATGACCTCATATTCTCCTTGCTTTAGAAAGGAAGTTGGTGCTCACGGAATAGAAGAACGTGGAGTGTATCGTATCCACCAGTTTGAAAAGCAGGAAATGGTAGTTTTGTGTAAACCAGAAGAAAGTGATGTTTGGTATGATAAAATGTGGCAATATTCGGTAGAATTATTTAGGAGTTTAAACATACCAGTTAGAAAGCTTGTTTGTTGTTCTGGAGACCTTGCTGACTTAAAATATAGGTCATGTGACATCGAGGCTTGGAGCCCAAGACAGAAAAAATACTTTGAGGTTTGTTCTTGCTCTAACTTGACCGATGCCCAAGCAAGAAGACTCGGAATTAGGTACAAAAAAGAAGATGGGACAAAGCAGTATGTTCACACTTTAAATAATACTGTTATTGCGCCTCCTAGAATGTTAATAGCCTTTTTGGAAAACAACTTACAAAAAGATGGTAGCATTATTATTCCAGAAGCTTTAAGACCATATATGGGTGGTAAAGAAAAAATAGAAAAGTAATTAGCTTTTCTATTTTTTCTATAATTTCGACAAAAAAATGCTTGCATTTTAAAAATAATGTGGTAGAATTAATTTCGCTGCTATTTTAAAGCATAGAATATAAAGTTTCATATATTATTATAAGAAAGGAGGAAAAATAATGGAATTAGCAATTAAAGAAGAAAATACTAAATCAAAAGTGCTTGATTTTTCAGGAGCGAATTTAATTATGTATTTGAGGGGCTTTGATATTAAAAACGATACTTTTGATTCTGGAAAACGCTATACTGATTTTGAAATTCAAATTTTAGAAAATTATTATGATGAGAAAAGACAAACGGCTGATATATTAGTGATAGAAGGTGAATATGTTGGTAGAACATATGATAATTTGGACGTTATTAAAAGCAAGTTTATAAAAAAATTATAAATATAATTAAACTTGTTTTTTTAGATTGGAAAAGTGTAGAAAGTACGCAAAAAGCATTGACATGTGTGCCTAATACGCATATAATATAAATGTAAGGTGATTTAAATGAGAGTAGGAAATAGATTATATGAAAATCAAGGAATTCACGTTATAAGTGCTATTTTTACGGTTGATGGTAATTGTACAAAGGTCTTATTAGTTAAAAGAAAAAATGAACCATATAAAGGAAAATGGGCTTTAGTTGGTGGTGCTTTATATAATAATGAATATTTAGAAGACGGTGCAAGAAGAGAAATATTTGAAAAAACAGGAATTAAGGACGTTAATCTTTATCAGTATGGCGTGTTTGATGAGCTTAGAAAAAATGATAACAACAACATGAGAATGGTTGCAATAGCTTATTTAGGACTAATTGATGGAAAAAATACCAAGATAATAAAAGAAAACAAAAATACCACTGACGCGTTATGGTTTGATATAAATAACGTTCCAAACTTAGCGTTTTCTCATAATGAAATATTAGAAAAAGAACTAGAAAAATTAAGGGTGTTAATATTAAAAAGTAATATTTTAAAAGTGTTATTACCAGAAGAATTTACGATGCCACAGTTGCAAAGCATATATGAAGGAATATTGAATAAGACCTTTGACAGAAGGAATTTTAGAAAGAAAATACTTAGTTTAAACATTATAGAAGATACAAATAAAGAGGTTAGTATAAATGGCAATAAACCATCTAAACTATATAAGTTTAAAGATAAAATAGAAAATAAAAAGATATTTTAAAGCGTGTTTTATTTAAATCACGTTTTTAAAATAAATTGTATGTGTATAAAATACACAAAAGGAGGAGAAGATGATTTACTTATTAAGGCATGGCCTAGATGATGAGTCAAGAATAGGAGGTTATAGCAATGTTCACTTAAGTGAATCCGGAATGAAGCAAGTTAAGGACGCTAGGAAATTTATTTGTGATAACTTACAGTTTAACAAGATAGTTTCGAGTGATATAACGCGAGCTAAAGAAACCACGCAAATAATAAATGAGGTCTTTAATAAACCGGTTATTTATACTAAGCTTCTGCGGGAGCAAGATAAAGGAATTTATAATGGAGTTAGAAAAAGCTGCATCGGTGATAATGATGAGTTCTTAAATAACGTAAGTATATATGATAAATATCCAGAAGGTGAATCTTTACTAGATTTATATTTTAGAGTGGAAAGCTTACTTTTAATAATTGATAAATGGGACGGTGATTTACTTGTAACTCATAGGGGTGTGATTAACATGATTTACTATTTATTAAATAATAAAAAACCAGATATGTATAAAGATTCTTTTGGAGTGCAACACGCTTCAATTCATAAACTTAACTTAAGATTAAATAAGATAGAAAGGATTTATTAATATGGAAAAAGTATCACAAGAAGAATTATTGAACATGAAACGAACGTTAGAAGAAGGGAAAAAAAGGAGCCAGATATTAGAAGAAGAGTTGAATGATTTAACGAGAAAAACGTTGGTTGCAAAATACATATCATTATTTGATGAGTACAAAAGCACTTTAAATATAATTAAGCGCTTAGAAGAAGAAATACCGTATCAAGAAATGCTTAACTGTGATCATTATTTTGTTATAACGGACGTAGAGCATGATTTTGATGGCCATCGTACCGACACCTATAATATTGTAACGTGCGTTAAATGTGGACTTACTAATAGGTACATGAATGATTGTTGTGGGTCGTATTTTTCTTTTGATGACCCATATTCAAAGATGAATGAAATATATAAATTAAGTGGTTGTAGTGTAATTCACGGTTATTGTGATTATGACGAATTAGATTTTTACAAAGAAGAATATGATAAGTTTAAAGAATGTTATCCTAACGCGAGTGATGATGACGTTGAAAATTACATGGCGTTAGTAAAGAAAATTAAAGGAGGAAAGTTATGTTAGTCTCGAAAATTTGTTTGACCGGAGGACCATGTGCCGGAAAGACGACAGCGTTATCGAAGATTGAACAAGAATTATCTGATGTTGGGTATAAGGTGTTTATAATTAACGAGGTTGCAACAAATCTTATTAATGCAAAGATAAAACCATTTGGTGAAGATAAATATGATTTATATGAGTTTGAAAGGATAATGTTAAAACATCAACTTCTAGAGGAAGAAAGTTTTGAAAGGGTGTCGAATTACCTTGATAAAAAGTGCGTTATAATTTGTGATCGTGGTGTTTTTGACATAAAGTCGTTTTTAACTAACAAAGAATTTGATAAACTTTTAAAGGAAGAAAACGTATCAAAGTTAAATTTAATGGATTCTTATAACGCGGTTATCCATATGACTACCGCTGCTAAGGGAAAGGAGCAGTTTTATACAAGTGAAAATAATAAAGCAAGAAGTGAAGACGTTAGCGAAGCAAGAGTAAGAGATGAAAAGTGTGAACAAGCTTGGAGTTTTCATAATAATTTAAGAATTATAGATAATAGTACTAACTTTGATGATAAGATTAGTAGGGTAATAGATTACATAAAAGAATGTTTAAAAATAGAAAAAAGAAACGTTAGAAAATACTTAATTGAAGTAAATGATGATTTATATAAATATTTAAACGAAAAAGGAAGTATAAAAGTAGATATTTTACAAACGTATTTAGAGACTAATGATGATTATGAGATGAGACTTAGGAAAAGAACTTTAGATGGCGAGGAAACTTATTATGTTACCGCTAAAAAGAGTTATGAAGGAAAAGAAACGATAATTACGGAAGAAAAGATTGATAAAAAAACGTACTTAAGATTAATGTCACAAAGAAACGTTGTTAATCAGATAGCAAAGCAAAGAACTTGTTTTGTTTATGATGATAATTGGTTTAAACTTGATGAGTTTGATGGTGGAACCGTTATTTTAGAAGCTTCCTTTGATGCTTTACTTCCGCCGTTTTTGAAGGTTTTAAAGGATGTTACTAAAGACGAAGATTATAAAAACATAAACATGGTATTTAAAAAGAAAACACATGCTAAAAGAATGTGAAAATTAGTTGCTATTTTACTTAGAATTAGTCAAAATCTAGTTAAATTATGATATACTTTAATTAGAGGGATGTTATGTTTTATAATTTTTGGTACGTGGTTTTGTTTTTTATCATTTATTCTTTTCTTGGGTGGATAGCGGAAGTTTTAGCAGAAGTTTATCATAATAAAAGGGTTGTTAACCGTGGGTTTCTTTTGGGACCATGGTGTCCCATATACGGCGTTGCGGCCTTTGTTATTACGGTTATGCTAAATCGCTACTTAGACAGTCCGGTTATTTTGTTTTGCATGTCGATGATTATATGTGGTTTGTTAGAGTACTTTACTAGTTATTTAATGGAAAAGATGTTTAAAGCTAGATGGTGGGACTACAGCGAGAAAAAGTACAACATAAACGGAAGAGTAAGTTTGGATGCACTATTTTTATTCGCTATAGGAAGTATGATAATCGTTTATTTCATTAATCCTTTAGTTTTTGATTTGTTCAAGATGTTGCCAAAGGGATTAGTTTTCGTCCTTGCGTTAATTTTGTTAGTTATCTTTGTTTTGGATGTTATCGTTTCGTTTAACGCCATCTCAAAAGTAAGTAGTGCCTTAAAAAAAGTAGAACGTGATAATACCTTTGAGATAACGGAGAAGGTAAAAGAAAGAATAAAAAACAAGTCGTTTTTAAGCGGCCGACTTATTAAGGCGTTTCCAAAAATAAAAGCAAAAGGGAAATTAAGAAAAAAATAAGTAGTTAAGTTTGTGTAAATAATTAATAAATATTATTAATAAGTTTTAAAAATATGATACCATCGTTATGGTAGGTGATTTGTTTATTATGGCAAATTTAGAGTTTAGATACGGAGCGATGAATTCTGGAAAGAGTATGGCACTTCTTCAAATGGCGTACAACTATGAGGAAAATGGTAAAAAAATAATACTGGTAAAATCAGTAGTCGATACTAAAGGTGGCGATTATTTGGTATCTAGAATTGGTCCTAAAAGAAAGGTACAAATAAAGTTATCTAGGAATGAAAGTATCTTAAACAATAAGTATTTACCAATGATTGAAAACTTAGATGCTATTTTGGTTGATGAAGCTCAATTTTTAACTCCTAAACAAGTAGAAGAGTTGTGGTATGTTTCTAAAAGAATGAACGTTTCAATAATTTGTTTTGGTCTTAAAACCAACTTTAAATCGGAGTTTTTTGAGGGCTCAAGAAGATTATTTGAGTTATCAGATAAATTTAAAGAATTAGAAACCATATGTCACTGTGGAGTTAAGGCAAGATTTAACGCAAGGATGGTAAATGGTAAATTTATTACCGAAGGAGAGGAATTCGTTATTGATGGCGATGATAAGAACGTTAAATACGTGCCTCTTTGTGGTAGCTGTTATTTAAAAGAAGTGTTAAAAAAGTAATATTATGCTATAATTAGTGTGCAAATATTACTTTTTATTTTGAAAAAGAGGTGTTTTATATGGAAAAATATGAGAAGTTTAGAAAAACGTACCCGGTTTTTTATTATCATGGATTTGATGTTACAGAAAAAGAGGATGAGGTTTTTGTTACTTATCATTTTGAAATAGAGGGTTTAATGAGGTTTAACCCAACCCTTAGAGTTCCGATAAAGGTTAAAAGTGATTATGACAAAGTTCTTTTATACAAGATTATATTTAGTGCGGGGTTAGCAGAAATTCCTAGTTACTGGAAGGCTACTTGTTCTCCTAAAATAATTATTTCTTGTGGAAAACTTAATGAAGACGAAACAAGCTGGGTTAAGAAGTTACTTTATAATGGTTTGGGTGAGTTCTTCTTCATTAATGGCATTACTCCTAATTATGATGATTTTGTTAAAATAGAAAGTAATGGTCCGACTTATGAAAGTAAAACAGATGAAAGAAACTATGATGGTTATTTAGTTGCCGTAGGTGGTGGCAAGGATTCACTAGTTTCTCTTGAAATTTTAAAAGACGTTAAGAATAAAAAAGTTTTTATCATAAACAATAGAAAGGTATGTTTTGATGGGGCTAGAGTATCTGGCATAAAAGATGAGGACATAATTAACGTTGAGAGATTATTTGACAAGAATATTATTGAGTTAAATAAGAAAGGATTTTTAAATGGGCACACGCCTTTATCTAGTTGCATAGCTTTTATTTCCTATCTAACCGCTTATGTAAATGGTATTAAATACGTTGTGTTATCAAACGAATCTAGCGCTAATGAAGCTAGCGTAAAGGGCACAAGGATAAACCATCAGTATTCTAAGAGCTTTGAATTTGAGAATGATTTTAGGCGTTTTACAAGTGGCTATTTAACTTCTAAAGTAGAATATTTTAGTCTTTTAAGACCCTTAAATGAGCTTCAAATAATGAGCATTTTTACTAAGCATCCTAAATATTTTAATCATTTTATTAGTTGTAATAATGGTGGCAAAAGAAAGAACATTGGAAAGACTGATGGTTGGTGTTTAACCTGTCCTAAGTGTCTGTTTATTTACATAATAATGAGTAATTTTGTTTCGCAAGAAACAATGGTTAATATCTTTGGAGAAAACTTACTTGATAAAAAAGAAATGCTTAACTATTTTTTAGAATTACTTGGAAAAACAGAGAATAAACCATTTGAATGCGTTGGAACGGTAGATGAAGTAAACTACGTGGTCAATAACTTGATTAAAAAGGGTGGTAAATTACCATATTTATTAGAATATTATAAAAATAATTACGGTTTAGTTAAAATGGATGATAGTATATTAAAAAATATTAATGATGATAATAACGTTCCTAAAGAGTTATTAGTTCTTGTTAAGGAGGCTTTACTTGATGATAGAAAAAATAATTAACGAACTTAATTCTTATGATAATATTTTAATTTTAGGTTTTGGCAGAGAGGGAAAATCCACTTATAATCTAATTAGGAAATACCTTAAAAATAAACGTCTTACGATAGCAGATGGAAATGATAAACTCTTAGATAACAATAAAGAACTTTTAAAGGACAAACACCTTAGTTTTATTTTAGGAGATAAATACTTAAACAATTTAAATGATTTTGACTTGATTATAAAGTCTCCAGGAGTTAATTTTAAATACGTTAATCATGATAAAATAAGAAATAAAATTACTTCGCAAATCGACTTGTTTTTAAGGTTTTCGTGCGTCAAAACAATAGGAGTTACTGGTACTAAAGGAAAAAGTACAACCGCGTCTTTAATATACTACGTGTTAGAAAAATTGGGAAAGAAAGCTATTTTAGCAGGTAATATTGGTATTCCTATTTTTAATGAAATAGAAAAAATTGATGAGGATACAATCGTTGTTATTGAACTATCTTGTCATCAATTACAATTTGTTAATGCTTCTCCTAACATTAGTGTTCTTTTAAATTTATATGAGGAGCATTTAGATTTATATAAGTCTTACGAGGAGTACCAATTGGCTAAATTAAACATTTTTAAATACCAGAAAAAAGACGATTATGCCATTATTGGAATTGATAGTCCAGACTCTAAAAAATGGTTTGAACCTAAAGCAAATACTTATGCTTTTAGTCTTGATAAAAACGCTGAAATAAAGCAGGGAATCATAATGAAAGAAGATGGCTTATACCTGAAAAAGAGAAAAGAAAACATCTTGGTTTATAATAAGATGAGAAAAAGAAATCTTTTGGGAGAGCACAATCTTAATAATGTCGCCGCAACGCTATGCGTGTGTGACATATTAAACTTACCTTTGGATAAAGTGGCTTTTTTCATCGATGGTTTTAAGCCCTTAGAACACCGAATGGAATTCGTTGGAAAGTATAAAGGGATAAATTTTTACAATGACTCAATCGCAACCATTCCTTCGGCTACCATAAACTGCATTAAATCAATTCCTAACGTTCAGACCGTTATAATTGGAGGAATGAACCGTGGTATTGACCTTAGTTCTTTGGTTGACTTTTTAAATGATAAAAATAACTCGGTTGAAAATTGTTTATTTCTTAAAGACACAGGTTATTTAATCGCTGATGAACTAATTAAATTAGGGTGTAAAAAAAACATAATAAAAGTTAATGATATGAAGGAGGCAGTTAAAAAAGCTTATGAGCTAACTGAGGTTAATTTTGCTTGCGTTTTATCTCCTGCTGCTGCGAGTTATAATACTTATAAAAATTTTGAAGAACGTGGAAAAGATTATAAATGGTGGGTTAATACCATTGGAAAAGCTGAACTTTAGCAGAAAGAGCTAAAGTTTTTATTTGCCACTAATTAAAAAATACTATAATATAGTTAATTCAAAAAGGAGAAACTGGTATGAAAATAGTGGTGAAAGATAAAAGTGATATGTTTTCTTCTTTAGAAGGAAAGAATTATGATGATATTTTGAGACGTTATACCAAAAGCTTGTTTGATAAAATAATCATTAAACCTGGTTGCTTAAGTTGTGATGAAATTTATGATTTATGTACTTATTTAACCAAAGATATAATATTACGTTCAGCTAATGGAAAAACACCGTTTTTACAAGCAATTTCACTTAAAATTATAAAACTATCTAAGGCTTTGAATAACGAGGATCGTCTTTTAACTAGATATTATCAAAAAATAGAGCCCAGTGAGAAGATAGTTGATTATTTATCTTTAAAGTACGCTTATTTATTAGATAAATATAAAAACTTGGGATGCTATGATAAACTTGTTTGCCAATTTAAAAACATTATCAAAGATGTTATCACTTCATTAAGGGTGATTAATTTAAGCATTGAGCCGAATTTAAAAGTTTTTCTTTTGAAAAATGCTAAAGAAATTAGGTGGGATGATGAGTATGTTATTCCAGATTTAAGAAAAAAATTTAATAATAAGTTTAAAGATAAGATTGATGAATGTTTTTTAGATGAATTAATTATGTTTTATATAGATGAGTATAAGAATGCTTATTTAGCTGGAAATTCGAAAGTAAGCTTAAAAGAATACCTAATAACGCGGTTACTTGATGCTCTTAAAAAACATATTATTAAGGTTGATAGGATTAACGAGAAAATAGAGGGATTAAACTTCCACAATATTCCAAGTAATGTCATTGATAGCTGGATTAACAATTATGCAATTACTCATTCACTTTGGGTTAGTGACGTAAGAACTTATATGTTTAAACAGGTGCTTAATTATTCTTCTGATGATTATGATAGGATTATTAAATTTAAAGAAGGAAAAAAACTTAAAGTGTTATCTAGAAAGAAATAGATTTTATTTTTAAAACTTTTATTATATAATATATTTACTTATAAAGCTTTAGTTAGTAGGTGTGGTATGAATCGAAAAAATGGTTTTATAATCTTAGAAGACGAGGTTGATTATACTCATAAATCCAGTAAGTATTTATATTCAACGTTAAAAGGAACCATAGTATTAAAAGATAATGAAAAATATTTTTATAAACGAATTAGGAAAGATTGTTGCTACCGTGAGTTAATAGCATCCGAGATTGCTAAGATTTTAGAAATACCTTGTTGCGATTATGATCTTGCACTGATTCCAAAGCTTAATGGATATGATTTTGGCGTTATTTCTAAATGGTTTAAAAAGGCTGATTCTAACTATTATAATGGTAAACAAATAATTGAAGATTATTATGAAGGGATTTTAAAACGAAAGGTACTTGATAACGTTAAAAAAGCTAATTACGTTTATAATAATCTTGAGGTGATATGGAACGCGTTTGAGCACCGTTATAGGTTTGAAAAGAACAAGGAAGATTTGATTAGTAGTTTAATGCTGGAATTAATAGTTAGGTTTTGGTTCGCTTATTTAATTAGAAATACTGATTTTCACTTTAAGAACTGGGAAATAGAAGAAACTAAAGATAAGGTTTGTTTAGCGCCTTCTTATGATAACGAGGACATGTGGGAAGCATATGGTTTTTCTAATTCAAAGTTTACGGTAAATAAATATAACAATAATTTTAATACGAATGCTAATCTTCTTTTAACGCAGATAGATAGTAATGACGCGAACAAACTAATAAATCTTTTTTACAAATATAATCCAGATAATGTCTTATTAGCTTTTAGTATGGTTGAAGAAAAGATAGGTTGCTCGATTGAAGACGATTTAAAAAGTCTTTTACTTGATGATTTTAATAGGTGTTATAAGAAAAATTTGCGAATTATAAAAAGATAACACTAGAAAGGAATGAAGATGAGAAAAAATATTAATAAATTAGTAGCTTTAAATACTAAACATAGTATTAACGTGGTGTTGGATCATTACTCAAATATGTTTTATAACAAAATAGTTAACGTAACCAAAGTATTAAGTGAAGCCCAGCTAAAAGAGTTTTCAAGAAACTATGTAAGTATGCTTATTGATAAAACAAAAAAGTATGATGGTGATTTTGCTAAGCTTATGGTAATTAGAATAATAGGTGATTCCAAAGCTTTAACCGAGGAAAAACTTTTGATGTATTACTGTATTTACTCTGGTGTTAATAGTAAAGTTTTAAATTATTTTTTTAAAAGATGTTGTCATTTGTTAGATTACTATGTTGGACTTAATTGTTACGCTTATTTATCATCGGTATTTAAAGAGGATTTAAAAGAGATTCTTTCATCTTTAAAACGAGCTACCCCATCGGTTGAAATTTTGGCTAAAAATCGTCTTAACGAGAGGTACAAAGCCTTTGAAACTGACTATGACACAATGAGAAAAAACGTTTTTAATCGTTATAAAAATCTTATCGATAATAACATTTTATTGGCACTAATTGATGATGAGATAAAAGAGTGCTTGAAGATTTATGCCGATAAAACCGGGCACTTAAAGAAAAAAGACATTAGTTTTAAAATGTATACTGATTTAGAAAAGTACTTATTAAGAAAGAAGACGGAAGAAACGTATGAAGCGTCCATTATTTTGGAAAAAGAAAGAAATGCTAATTTAGTAGAAATGGCGTTAATTTCTTTTAATGGTTTTTATCCTAACGACAAAGCTTATGATGAACTTTACGGTTATTATGATTCTCAAATAGTTAAATATTACGAACGAAAAAGAAACGTGTCAGTTAAAACTTTTCTTTTAAATTCTTTATACTATAAAGTTCAAAAGATGAATGATAAGTATGGCACGAGAAAAGACGTTCTTTCTTTAAAAAAGAAAATAATAGAAAGTGGCGTTATTAGAAGTGATTCTTTTTCGGAAGTTTATGATAACTGGGCTAATTACTACATGGAATCTTATCCTTTAAGGGGTGTTACTTTTAGGGAATTTGCTTTGATAATGTTAACTTGTTATGATAAAGAAAGTTATGATGAAATTTTAAAAGTAAAAGAAAAAAATAAGTGTTTAGTGTTAAAACGTTAGATTTATTTCATTTTTATGGTATAATTCTTACTTAGAAACGGGTGATTTATATGTTAAAGCCAAGTTATAAGGAAGCTAAGAAAAGAACTAAAGATAAAATTAACGTGTTAAGGGATGAATACGTTATTCCTTCTTCTGTTAAAAATCTTGGTATGGGTAAAAAATATTATATAAAAACTTATGGTTGTCAGATGAATGAACATGATAGTGAGGTAATAGCAGCTATTTTAGAGGACATGAAGTACACTAAAGCAGATGATTACGAAGATGCTAACCTTATCATCTTAAATACTTGTGCTATAAGAGAAAACGCTCATAATAAGACGTTTGGTATGTTAGGAAGAATAAAGCACTTAAAACAAACTAAAAGGAACCTATTAGTTGGTCTTGCGGGGTGCATGAGTCAGGAAGAAAGCGTAGTAGATGAAATTTTAAGTAAATATAAGTGGATGGACTTTGTTTTTGGAACGCATAACATTCATAAGTTGCCAGAAATACTAGAAGCCCATGAAAACAGTAAAAAACTTGAAGTTAACGTGTGGTCTAACGAGGGAAACGTAATAGAAGGTTTACCCGCTAAAAGAGATTCAAACTATAAAGCTTGGGTAAACATTATGTATGGCTGTGATAAGTTTTGTACTTACTGTATCGTTCCTTATACCAGAGGCAAACAAAGAAGTAGAAGACCAGATGATATTATTAGTGAAGTAAGAGAATTAATTAATAAAGGTTATAAAGAAGTTACTTTGTTAGGACAAAACGTCAATGCTTATGGTAAAGATTTTGATGATTTGGATTATAAGATGGAAAACTTACTAGAAGATGTTGCTAAAACTGGCATTGAAAGAGTGCGTTTTGTAACATCTCATCCGTGGGATTTTACTGATAAAATGATAGACGTAATTGCAAAATATGATAATATTTGTAACTATATTCATTTGCCAGTACAGTCAGGTTCTTCTAGAATTTTAAAACTAATGGGAAGACGTTACACGAAAGAATCTTACCTTGAATTATATAATAAGATAAGAAATAAGGTTAAAAACTGTTCGATAACGACTGACATTATCGTTGGCTTCCCAGGAGAGACAAAAGAAGACTTTGAAGAAACGTTAGACCTTGTTAAAATTTGTAAGTTTGATTCTGCTTTTACGTTCATTTATTCACCAAGAGTTGGAACTCCTGCAGCTATGATGAAAGATGACGTGACCAAAGAAGAAAAAGAAAAAAGGTTATACGAGTTAAATGACGTTATAAATAAGTATGCGCTTAAGCATAATGAAAAATACGTTGGTAAAACCGTTTTGGTATTAGCTGAAAAAGTAAGTGAAAAAGACGATAGCATGCTTGCGGGTTATACTGATACGATGAAACTAGTAAACGTTAAGGCTGATGAAAAATACTTAGGTCAAATAATAAAAGTTAAAATAACTGATGCTAAAACGTGGAGTTTGGATGGAGAAATTGATGAATAGTATTAGTAACAAAATAGATGAAATGTTTGATGAGTTTGAAAGTTCCGAGCTTTGCCAAAACTATTTAAGCGCTAAAAAACAATTACTTAATAATGATGAAGTAATGGGTTTAATCGAAGAAATAAAAAGACTTCAAAAAATTGCTACCAATAATCATGATGAAAACATAGAAGCAATTTTAAAGAGTTTATATCAAAAATTAGAAAGTTATCCATTATACCAAAGTTATAAAGTATTAGAAGAGGAAATAAACGAAGAGTTATTCATGGTAAAAGAGCAGTTTGAGAAGTATTTTAATAGCTTATTAAAGTTAGATGTATAAAACCATGGTTGACATTTTCTTTATTAACATATAAAATGTAGGTATTAACAAGGACGGCATTCTTATTAGTTAACACTTTATCAAAAAAGAGATTACGCGGATAGGTGAAAGCGTAAGATAAACGTTAATGAATTACAAATGCCCGAGTTAAACGTTAGGTAAGCGTTAATTCTAATGAGTGCTAGATTCTTCTAGAACAAAGGTGGTACCGTGGACTTATTAGTTCATCCTTTAATTAGGATGGACTTTTTTATTGAAATAGGGAGGAATTATGGACGTAAGAAAACTTGCACTAGATGAAGGAATAGAATGTATTGGTAACATAATGACAAAAAATCATGGCATTAGTTATGTTGGAATATATTGTAATAATTATGAAGGAAAAGAAGTTATTGCGATTGAATCAAATCTTTCTCTTCAACTAAAAAGGCTAATAGTGCTTTATTTTCTAATCAGAAAGGAACTTGGAAGGATAGAGAATGAAGAAGTATTAGGAATATTTGGAGAATTTGATAAAGAAGCTATGGGTTTAGCATATCAGCGTCTTATCTTAGAACATGATAATGACTACGAAGAGAAAAATTACGTTGATGCTAATAAGGTGGCATTAGACGAAATAGGATTACCCAAAACTTTAAATTACTTAAAAGATTACTTGTTTAAAAAACAAAAATTTGATGATGTATGGAGGGAAATAAAATGACATTATTTGAAGATTTAAAATGGAGAGGGTTAGTACAAGATATTAGTGATGAGGTCTTAATTAATAAGTTAAATAACGAAAGTCTAACTTTCTATATCGGAACTGATCCAACGGCTGATTCGATGCACATTGGGCATTATTCATCATTTTTAATATCAAAAAGATTGGCTAAAGCAGGTCACAAACCAATTTTGCTTGTTGGTGGTGCAACTGGACTTATTGGGGACCCTAAACCAACTAGCGAAAGACCAATGATTTCAAAAGAAGAAGTAGAAAAAAACTTTATTGGGTTAAAAAATCAGGCAGAGAAAATATTTGGCTTTGAGGTTGTTAACAACTTTGACTGGATAAAGGATATCAACGTAATAGACTTTTTAAGAGACTATGGAAAGTACTTTAACATCAATTACATGCTTGCAAAAGATAAAGTTAAATCAAGATTAGAAAGTGGTATTACTTATGCTGAGTTTTCTTACATGATTTTACAAGCCCTTGATTTTATGCACTTATACGAAACAAGAGGATGTACTTTACAGGTTGCTGGTTCTGACCAATGGGGAAACATAACATCAGGAATAGAACTAATAAGGAAAAAATTAGGTAAAGAAGCTTATGGCATGGTTATGCCACTTGTTACTGATTCAAATGGGGTTAAGTTTGGAAAGACGGAAGGTAACGCATTATGGCTTGATAAAAATAAAACTTCTTCTTATGAATTGTATCAATACTTAATTAATCTAGAAGATTCAATGATTATAGAATACTTAAAGAAACTTACGTTTTTAAGTAAAGAAGAAATAGAAAAAATAGAAAAAGAACATGATGAACATCCAGAATTAAGAATTGCACATAAAGCGTTAGCGAAAGAAGTAATAACTGATATTCATGGTAAAGATGAGTATGAAAAAGCGCTTAGAATAAGTGAGGCTTTATTTAGTGGTAACGTGATGAACTTAAGTAAAGAAGAAATACTAGATGGTTTTAAAGGAGTACCTAGTTTTGAGGCTAAAGCAGGTACCACTTTAATTGACGCGCTAATAGAATCAAACGTTTGCCAAAGTAAAAGAGAAGCGAGAGAGTTTTTGAAAGCTGGAACTATTAGTTTAAATGGAAATAAGGTAAGTGATGAAAACTTAATACTTGATAAAACGCATACCTTACATGATGAAATAATAATTATTCGTCGTGGTAAGAAAAAGTACTACGTAGGTCATTTGAAGTAAAAATCATAAAACTAGCAGATAAAAGTGGACACAAAAAACGTGTGAACCACTTTTTATTTTTTTGTTTAATTATTTAGATTTTAAATTTCTAATGGGGGTACTGCACTTGAATGACTATGGAACTTACGATATAATCATTTTATAAAATAAGGGATAATTAAGTGGCGATATCGTGAAAGAAGAATGGATAAAAAGAAACCGAAAAATATTACTTATAATAAATATAGTTTTGGTTGCGTATATATTTACGTTATCAATTGGCTATGCTTTATTAAGTGATTCACTTACCGTTAACGGTGTTGCCACTACCGTTGGTGTTTATGAAGGAGCCACGCTTCCGATTGATCTCGTTGTTTTAGATACTAAGAATAACAGGTATTATCTTCAAACCGGAGATAGCAAAAAACATTTGGATTTTAAACGTGAAACTTGGCAGGGAGATTCTTATACGGTTTATTACCGAAAAGCATTTGGAATGGTCGCCTCTGGTAAGGTTACGCAAACTTTTACCATTGCTTTTACTAACCCTACGGCCCTTGATTTTACCAACGGAAAAATAACCACTTGGGAAGTTCAAGATGATATTTCGTCATCGTTAGAGAATTTAAGTGGTAGTATATCTACAACTAACGTTAAACCTGGAGAAAGATGCGAGGTGTAAATGACCGTTACCCATACTTTTTCAGTTATTACTAACCGTCATAAAATTGGTGCGCACGTAACGTTTGAGCTTCAGGGAATAGAAAGAAATTTTTATTTTTATGTTCAGTGGGATCCGAATGCCGCCACTTTAGAAGAGAGTTAAATACTCTTTTTATTTTCTTTAAAATCTGATATAATTATATAGCTTATAAAAAGAAAGGAGGTAAAATTATGAGTAAAATTAAAATTTTCGCTTTAGGTGGCCTTAACGAAGAAGGAAAGAACATGTATGTTGTTAAGGTTGATAATGATATTTTTATTTTTGATGCCGGCTTAAAATACGCAAGTGACAAACTTTTAGGAGTTGACTACGTTATTCCTAACTTTGACTTTATAAAGGAAAACATAAAACACATTAAAGGTTTATTCATTACTCATGGTCATGAAAAGAACATGGGAGCGGTTTGTGACATAGTTACTGAGGTTCCTAGTTTAAAGGTGTATGCAACCAGGTTTACCGCTAACATACTTAGAAAAGAACTTGATGACTCAAACGTTAAGTTTAAAAACCTAGTTACGATCGATCCTTATAAGAAAATTAGTTTTGGAAAAACAAGTGTTTTTCCGGTTAGATTAACTCACTCTATACCCGATAACGTTGGTTACGCTCTAAACACTCCAGACGGAACGATTTTTTATACTGGAAATTATGTTTTTGATGCTACCATGTTAGGCCCTTATAAGGCTGACATAGGAAAACTTGCATACATCGGTAAACAAGGGGTTTTGTGTTTGCTAGGAGAGTCAATGTACGCTGATAAAACTGGTTATACATCTCCAAAAAACAGAATAGATAAGTTAATTAGAGACACTTTAAATAAAACTGATAACCGAATAATTGTTACCGTGTTTACGGCACACGTATCAAGAATTGAAGAATTATTTAACGAAATAGCCAAAACAACTAGAAGAGTGGTTGTTATGGGACATAAGCTTCAAGGTATTATTAATGATATTCTTGATAATAATTACGTTAATTTTAACCGCGATAGGATTGGTGACTTAAGCAATATAAACGATAAAGATGCCGTAATCCTAATTTCAAACGAAAGAGAAAAACCTTTTATGAATTTAAATCGAATCATAAATGGGTATGATAAGTACGTGAAGATAAAACCTACGGATACCGTGTTTTTCATGGAACCAATTAATGATTATAACGAGAAGCTAGCTATTAAAGTAGTAGATGACATTTCAAAAGCAGGAGTATCAGTTGTTACCATGTCAAGGAAAGAAAACCTTTTACACCATGCTTCAAGTGAAGATATAATGCTTATGTTGGACCTTATGAATCCTAAGTATTACATGCCGGTTGAAGGTGAATATCGTCACATGGTAGCTAACGCAAAATGTGCAAGTCACGTTGGAATGAAAAAAGAAAACATCTTGCTTAAGCAAAATGGTGACGTTGTAACGTTTGTCAATGGTAACCTTAAAGACACCAAAGAAAGAATTAAAGTAGATGATATTTTAATTGACGGTAATTCAAACCAAGACATAGGTGAGTTAGTACTAAAAGACCGTGAACTTTTGGCAGATAATGGTATTGTTATTATTTGTTCAACCATTGATAAGAAAACCAAAGAGATTTTAGCACCACCAGAAGTTTTAACAAGAGGTTTTGTTTACGTTAAAGAAAGCATTGACTTAATTAATGAAATTAAGAGAATATCACTAGAAGTAATTAACGAAAACATAAGTGATAATTACGTTGAGTATAACAAAATTAAAATGGGAATAAGAGAACGACTAAGCAAATACTTATATGATGAAACTGAATGTCGTCCGATGATAATTACCGTAATTCAAGAGGTATAAGCTTTTATACTTCTTTTGTTTTATTTGACAATTTTAACTCGAGTTGATATTATATATTTAGATGGAGGTATTTTAAGATGGCACAAGAATTGACATTACCGAATTATTATAAAGAACTAAACATACCTTATAATGCGTCCAAACATGATATTAGAAATATCTTGGAAGAATTAGACAAGAAGGCTCTGAATACAAGAGATAAGATTTACTTACAAACCGCGGGGGTATATTTACTTAAAGAAAAAGAAAAATATGATAATTATTTAAGAAATCGGGGTGTTAACATACCACATTCAAAAAAGAATCGCAGGTATAAGTTGCAGAAAAAGGTAATTGCTATTGGCATGGTTGTTGCTATTGGTCTTTCTGGAATGGCTGGTTCCGTGATACAAAAAACTATTAGTAAAGACGAAGCAAGTAACGTTTGTGTTGAATATGAGGTTCAACCTGGTGACAGTATGAATATGTTAAAAGATGAGTATGGTCTTAAGGATGTTGGTTTTTCATATTATGAAGTTTCTGGGTTTCAAAGACAGGAATTGTCAAACGGAACTTCGGGTTTTATTGCGGCCGGTGACGTTATAATCGGAAGAACAACTAAAGAACAAGCTGATAAGCTGGTTGAAGAGGGAAATGCTAGGATTATTTCTATAGATGAGGCAGTAGAACTTTTGGAAGCAAATGGTTCACTTTCTGGTAAGTTTAGAGGTTATGTTACCGGTGATAGTAACTATACTTTTTATGTTCCTACTAATGAAAAAAGTTTATGATAAAAAAAGAACTTTAAAAAGTTCTTTTTTTAATTATGAACGAGTGTTATTTAAATATATGTTTAATAATTAGAATGAGGGCAACAAAAGACTAGCTTTGTTTTCCATTTCTTTTGAATAAGAAGGGATGGTGATAGTTATGAGATTTAGATTTGAAATAAAGTTTAACATCAAAATAATTATCCTTTTAGTGCTAGTAATAGATTTAATGGTTATTATTAATTATTAAAAGAAAAACAGAGTTAGTTGTTGTAAACTAGCTCTGTCTTTCAAAAATACACATTTTGGAAAACAACTAGTAAGTTGTCCTCTCTAAATAAATTATATCCAAAAATGAAATAAATATCAATTGAAAAAATAAAATTTACACTTGTTTTCCACAGGAAGTAAAAAAACTTGACGGGGGGGTAATATGATATTATCAACATGTAAAATGATGAAAAAATAAGGTTATGAACAGGAGTTGGTAATATATGGGGTTAAGTAATCAAAAGAAAGTAATAGTAGGCCTATTAGCATTAGTGTTGTCACTAATGGTAGGATATGCAGTGTTTAGTGAAAGTTTAAACATAAAAGGAAGTGCCTCAACGGGAAGTAGTGATTTTAACATTATCTTTAGTAAGATAAATGGTATAAGTGAAAAAGGAAGTAGTAATGTAACAGCAAACATAGTAAGTAATGGAAAGAAGTTAGAAGTAAGTGTACCAAAATTACAATATCCAACAAGTTATGCAGAGTTTGATGTAACGATAAAGAACGAAGGAGAGATAAATGCAATACTAACCGGAATAGAAACAGAAGGGTTAGATAACGAAGATATAAAAGTAACGTATAGTGGAATATCTCAAGATGAGATACTAGGTTCTAATCAAGAGAAGAGAATGAAGATAAAAGTAACATGGGATGAAACATCAACAAATACGAGTGAAAATGCTTCATTTACGATAACAATAACGTATGAGCAAGATACCGAAGGCAGACAGACAACTACCACCCCACAAAAACATACGCGGTAGGAGATGAGTTCTGCTTAGGAGAAGAGTGTTTTTACACGATAAAGGATAACGGAAATACTGTAACTGCGTTTGCTAAGTACAACTTGGATTTAAATAGTAATTTACAAAGTCAATCTGTTGGTATTGCTGTTACTAAACTTTTTTCAGAGACAAATTATTGGAGTGATAGAGGATTAAGTTATCCAGCAGATGTATATAATAGTAATTCTTTACTATATGAACATGTAGAAAACTATGAAAATTATTTAAAGAGTACATTAAGCAAAACAAGTGTATCCGCAAGATTAATAACGTATGATGAGTTAGAAAGTTTAGGATGTTCTGGTGATGGTAGTTCATGTTTATCCGCACCATCATGGGTATATGATACAAATTATTGGAGCGCCTGTGCGAACAACAATAACAACGTCTGGATTGTTGATTCGGGTGGCAGCTTTGGAAATATTGGCTTTGACATTGGCGGTCTCTTTGGCGTTCGTCCAGTTATAACCATCTCGAAGTCAGATATTTAGTTTTAATTTAAAATACATGATTTTAAACGATTTTTTGCAACATTTCCTTGTTTTATGCTATAATGACTAGGTGTGAAAAAGAAGGTGTTGTATATGGAGATAAGAAATGTTGCAATTATAGCTCACGTTGATCATGGTAAAACAACGTTAGTAAACCAATTGTTAGAGCAATCTGACACGTTAAGAGAAAATCAGCAAATCATGGATAGAGCGATGGATTCTAATGATATAGAAAGAGAAAGAGGAATTACGATTCTTGCTAAAACAACGGCGATTAATTATAAAAACTATCGTATAAACATATTAGATACTCCAGGGCATGCTGATTTTGGTGGTGAAGTAGAAAGAATAATGCACATGGTTGATGGAGTATTACTAGTTGTAGATGCTTATGAAGGAACTATGCCTCAAACTAGATTTGTTTTGAAAAAAGCGTTAGAGGCAGGAGTTAAACCAATTGTTGCGATAAATAAAGTGGATAAGCCTTCTACTAGGATACCAGAAGTTCTAGATGAAGTTTTAGAATTATTTATTGAGCTTGGAGCTAGTGACGATCAACTTGATTTTCCGGTTGTTTACGTTTCGGCGATTAACGGAACTTCAAGCTTAAGTCCTGATTTAGGTACTCAAAAGTATACTATGGAACCAGTTTTAGACATGATAGTTAATAACATTCCAGGGCCGTCAAGGGATGATGCTTCTCCGTTACAATTTCAACCAGCGTTATTAGACTATAATGATTATGTCGGAAGAATTGGTATTGGACGGGTTGCTAGAGGAACGATGAAAACCGGGGAAAACGTTTCTTGCGTAAGATTAGACGGAAGCATAAAACAATTTAGAATTCAAAAGTTGTTTGGATTTTTAGGACTTAAAAGAATCGAAGTGGAAGAAGCACATGCTGGTGAAATAGTTGCCATTGCGGGCCTTCCTGACATATCTGTTGGAGAGACGGTTTGTACCGCTGGTAAGGAAGAAGCTTTACCAATTTTAAGAATAGATGAACCAACGCTTCAAATGACCTTTGGAGTTAACAATTCTCCTTTTGCGGGACGCGAAGGTAAGTTTGTTACGGCAAGAAAACTTGAAGAAAGGTTAATAAAAGAAACTCAAAGAGACGTTTCTTTAAGGGTAAAGCCAAATGACACTGAAAGTTGGATAGTATCTGGTCGTGGTGAATTACACCTTTCTATTTTAATTGAGAACATGAGAAGGGAAGGATATGAACTTCAAGTTTCGAAGCCAGAAGTCATCATAAAAGAAATTGACGGCGTTAAATGCGAACCTTACGAAGACTTACAGCTTGAAGTTCCCGAAGAAAACGTAGGAAACGTAATAGAAGCTTTAGGTACTCGTGGTGCCATCATGGTTAACATGGTTAACTCTGAAAATCAAGTAAGACTTAATTACACCATTCCATCACGTGGATTAATTGGCTTTATGACGGATTTTATGACGATGACTAAAGGGTACGGTATAATAAATCATACTTTTAAAGAATACATGCCAATGGCTGATGCCGTTGTAGGAGAAAGAAAACTAGGAGTTTTAGTTTCAATGGAAAACGGCAAGGCTTCAAGCTATGGACTTGGCCAGCTAGAAGACCGTGGGGTTATGTTTATCGAACCGGGTTGTGAAGTGTATGAAGGAATGATTGTTGGTGAAAATAACCGTGAAAATGATTTGGCGGTAAACGTTGTTAAACAAAAGCAACAAACTAATACCAGAAGCGCGGGAAAGGACCATACGGTAGTTTTAAAAAGACCGAGAAAACTTTCTTTGGAAGTGTGTTTAGATTATATTAATTCTGATGAATTAGTTGAGGTTACCCCGGTTAACTTCAGAATGAGAAAGAAGATTTTAAATACGGAAGCTAGAAAAAAGTATGATGCTAGGGTAAAAGAAAAATAAAAAACTTATGACAAATTGATGTTTCCTAAGTAGGATTTACATCACGTGTCATAAGTTTTTTACTATGTTATTAGCTTTCCTTAAGTTTTTATCTAAAGTTGTCATAAGAAGATCATTAACCTCCTCGTCAACGTATAAGCCATTTTTCTTTTCTCTAATTAATTTATTTAAGCCTAGAAAATCTACGTTTTGAACGTTTAATAAAAACCACTTTAGTAATTTATTGTTACTAAAAAGATAACTAATTATGTTATCAAAGTCAGTGTTTGCCATTAAAGATGGTATAACGTAAAACTCTTTATACTTTTCTGTTAGGCAAGCAATCCCATTATCAAATAAGGGACAAGGTTTTGCTGTTGAACCATCCATTATTACTTTTGCATTATGAGGAAATCTATCTTTGTTATCAATCAAAAGGTCAATTAACATGGTTTTCATCATATAAAATTCTTGGTTTATTTCTGATGCTTTTGACAATACGGCCGAAATGTCTAAAAAAGTATCGTCCGTGTAATAATAATTATATAAATATTCGTTTGGCGATAGAAAACTTTGACTAATTAAGTATGTTTTACCGTTTAAAGACATTACGTCATATAAAGCATGAGGCATTTTTATTTTTTCTAAAAATTCACTAACTAGAAGTTCCATACAAATCTCATCTTGTTCTACTTTTTTACACATTATTCTGCTGCCATTTGCTAAAAGTATCCAAAAAGCTTCGTTGTGTCCGTCCGATTTTAAATCCGAGATAATGTACGGGAGATTACTGAAATTTAATAGCCCGTCTTTATTCCTTTTAGCGTCTTTTATAATCGGATTTTCGTTAGTGTTGTTAAAGTGATATGTTCTAAAGAACTCTTCAGCTTTATTTATTAATACCCCATCATAATTATCATCATACATTCTGTTTTCTTCAAGAACTTTTATAATTAATTTTTTCATTTTTATCTCCTTGTTAGGTAGTAATTATTCTACCATGAACATAATTTTTAATCAAACCTGTTACCATACTTCTCTTGTTTAAAGCGTAAAATTATATTATAATGATTTTAGAATGGTAAGGTGAGAACATGAAAAAATATAAAGTTATGGATGGTAATGAAGCTTGTAGTTATGTTTCTTATTTATTTAGTGAATTAGCGGGAATTTATCCAATTACCCCGGCGTCTACCATGGCCGAAAAGATTGATGAGTTATCAGGTAAGGGATTTAATAATTTGTATGGAAATCCAGTAAAAGTAGTGGAAATGCAAAGCGAGGCAGGTGCTATAGCTTTAGTTCACGGGGCACTTCAAGCGGGAAGTATCGCGACTACTTATACTGCGTCTCAAGGGCTTCTTTTAATGCTTCCTAGCATGTATAAAATTGCGGGTGAATGCCTACCTTGTGTTATTAACGTTGCGGCAAGGACAATCGCAACTCACGCTTTGAGTATCATGGGAGACCACAGTGATATTTACGCCGCAAGACCAACTGGTTTTGCGATGATAGCATCTTCTTCAGTACAGCAAGTAATGGATTTAACGGCCGTATCATATTTGTCTAGTTTAAAAAACAGTATGCCGGTGCTAAATTTTTTTGATGGTTTCAGAACGAGTCACGAACTTAAGAAAATAAGCGTTTTAGATGGTTCGGACCTTAAGTTTTTGATTGACCGTAAAGCTTTAGATGATTTTAAAAACAAGAGTTTAATAGCAAGTAAAGTGATTAGAGGGACAACCGAAAATGATGATACGTTCTTTCAGAATACGGAGGCTAGAAACGTTAGTTACGATAAAATGCCAGACGTGGTAAACTACTACATGGAAAAAATTAACGAATTAACGGGAAGTAAGTATAAACCTTTTAATTACTATGGAGATAAAAACGCAAGTAAAGTCATTGTTGCGATGGGGTCCGTTTGTGAAACCATAAGGGAAGTTATCGATAATGAAAAGTGGGGCGTTGGTCTTTTAGAGGTTCATTTGTACCGGCCTTTTAGTAATAAGTATTTCTTTGATGAAATGCCTAAGTCAGTTAAGAAAATAGCGGTGTTAGACAGAACGAAAGAGCCTGGATCGAACGGAGAACCATTGTACTTAGATGTTTGTGCGGCATATCAAAACAGTGACTTAAATCCTAAAATAATAGGTGGAAGGTACGGACTTTCTAGTAAAAACACTGACGCTGCTTGTATTAAAGCGGTTTATGATTTTTTAGATGCCGAGGATAATTTTAACGGTTTTACGGTTGGGATAAAAGATGATTTAACGAACAAAAGCATAGATGTTACTCCATACGAAATAAAGCATAAAGGAACGAGACAAATGCTTATTTATGGATATGGTTCTGACGGAATGGTAAGTGCCTCTAAAGAGATAATTACCATTTTAGGTAATTATACGGATGCTTACGTTCAGGGGTATTTTCAGTATGATTCTAAAAAGTCTGGAGGGGTAACGATAAGTCACCTTCGGGTTTCTAAGTATGAAATAAATAGTCCGTATTACGTAGAAAAGGCAAATTTATTGGTATGCACTAAGGATGCTTACCTTTTAAGGTATGATATTGTGTCTAAATTAAAAGATAATGGAACGTTTATTCTGGTTACCTCACTAGATAAAGAAACTCTTATTAATTTCATGCCAAACGAAGTTAAAAAAATAATAATTGATAGAAACATAAGTTTTTATACGATAGATGCTTTTAGGATTGCCATGGAAAATAACATTCCGAATAAAGTTAGCATGATTGTTTTAACGGCCATATTTAAAGTTGGAAACCTAGTTAATTATGATTTGATACTTAACAAGATAAAAGAACAAATTAAAAAGAAATTCTCTAAGAAGGGAACGGAAATAGTAGAAGCCAACTTAAGGGCGATTGAAGAAGTTGATAACGTTTTAAATAAAATTGATATAAATATTATTAATCTTACTGATGATAAACAAAAAGATGGTTTAAGGTTAACTGACAATAAGATTCTAAATTATGTTTCTTTATTAAAGGGGGATAGCCTAACCGTTAAAGACTTTGAAAACCATAAAGACGGAAGCTTTGAAGTTGGGACTAGTAGGTTTGAAAAAAGAAATATTGCTACGATGCTTCCTTGTTGGGATAAGGATAAGTGCATTCAGTGTAACCAGTGTGCTTTATCGTGTCCACACGGGGTTATAAGACCCTTTATCGTTAATGATGAAGAAGTTAAGAAGTACGGGTTAGAAGGAAAGGTAGCTAAAGTTTTAGGAAAGGAAAATTTATATTATTACATGGGCATTTCTTATAAGGATTGTACGGGTTGCGGTGTTTGTGCGTCCGTTTGTCCTGCCAAGGGAAAAGCAATAGTAATGAAAAAGAAAAATGAATCTGAACTAAAAGATGTTTCGGTTTTGTTTGAGACGAAAGAAAATAAAGAGTTATACCCGGTAACAACCATTAAGGGTTCTCAGTTTAAAAAACCTTTGTTTGAATTTTCTGGAGCTTGTGCAGGTTGCGGACAAACTCCTTACATAAAGTTATTAACGCAATTGTTTGGGGAGCGCCTGGTTATCGCAAACGCAACTGGTTGTTCTTCTATTTATGGTGGATCCCACCCGGGACTTCCATACCGCGTTTCTTGGATGAATTCTTTATTTGAAGATAATGCTGAGTTTGGTTTAGGAATTAAATTGGGGCAAGAGGTTCAAAAAGAAAGAATCAAACGTATTTTGGAAAATAGTAATCTGTCAGAAGAAAATAACGCTCTATTAGAAAAATGGGGCTCTGATGATGAAAACGTAGATAAATCCAAAGAACTTCTTAATAGCTTTGATTTTAGCGAAGCAATGGCCGCGGAAAGAATTAAAAAATACATCGTTCCAAAATCAGTTTGGATGATTGGTGGTGATGGCTGGGCTTATGACATTGGTTACGGAGGATTAGACCACGTTTTATCGTCCGGTCAAAACGTAAACATATTGGTATTGGATACCGAGGTTTATTCTAATACCGGTGGTCAAAAATCTAAGGCTACTAGGAGTGGCGCAACGGTTAAGTTCGCAACCGGTGGTAAAAAAGGAAAGAAAAAAGACTTAGCAAGAATGGCGCTTTCTTATGACGATGTTTATGTTGCAAGTGTTTGCTTAGGAGGAAACATGCAGCAGACTATAAAGGCTTTTGTTGAGGCGGAAAAACATAACGGACCATCACTTGTAATCGCATATGCTCCTTGTATAACTCATGGTATTAAAAGCGGAATGGAAAATAGTATAAAAGAGGAAAGATTAGCCGTTGAAAGTGGGTATTGGCCTTTGTTCAGGTATCTTCCTGAAGAAGGAAAATTATATTTGGACTTTAAAAAGCCTGATTTTAATAAGTATGAAGAATTTTTAAACAACGAAAATAGATATACCATGACTAAGATTGTCAATGAGCAAATGGCTAAAGAATTATTTGAAGTAAATAAAGAAACGGCCATGAAGAGATTTGAGTTTTATAAAGAGTTATCAGAAAAATAATTATTGTGCAGCATTTATTAAAATCAAGGACGAATGATGAATGATAAATTTTTATCTGTGTTCTTGATTTTTCATTGCTTTTTATATACAAAAAACTACATTTTACGACAATAATAATAAAATTGTTTTTATTCTGATATTATTTAATTGTAATTAATTTTGGTAGAGAGCTTGTTTTGTATAAGAAGGAGGAAAAATGAAATTTATTAAGTATGCATTAATTATTTTTGCAGTTGCAGTAATGACTGACGTGGTTATCACGAAAGCGTATGCTTCTCCAACTCAAGTTACAATAGTTCAGGAACTAGATAAAAATAATAAGTCTTGGACGGCTTATAAGACAAAAAACACTTCAACAACACAAACTTATTATAATGATAAATCATATACTTGGCTAACAAATCCATGTCCTGATTGTAAAGTTGCAGTACGTGTTTATAATGAAAATGGTGATGTTGGAGTTACTAGAATAACTACTACTGGTGAAACAAAATCACTTAACGAACCAACCTCACTTAGTGCTCCAGGTAATTATCGTTTAGCAATTTGGCGTTATAATGCCACAGCTTTATCAACTCATCATCAAGGAGTATGGAAAATTAATTAATATATAAGATAAACTCTCTACATTTATGATTTATGTTTATTAGAAGGAGAATAAGTATGTTTAAAAGTAAAGTATATAACATTTTAATAATAGTTTCTTTTTTGCTTCTTTTAAGTGTTGTTATATATTCTTCTTGTGACTATATAAAGATAAGAAATAGACAGATAAAAAGTGATATCAAAGTAAAAGAAGAATGTAAAAAAGGTAATTATGAAACAGAAGATAGAAAAGAATTTTGTAAAAGTGTATTAGCTAAAAAAGATAAAGAAGAAGATTTTTTCATGACTTTTACCAACATAGTTATATTTGGTGATGCTAATAACGGAATTGGTCTTCAAAAATTAGCACCAATAATTATTTTGTTTTTAATTATTCCGGTTATATACTTTGTTTCTAGATATTTAAAAAGTGGGATAATTAATTATCATTTAACCCGGGAAAAGTTTAGTAAAATAAAACAAAAATTATTTTTAAACGCTTATAAACCAGTTTTAATATTACCGTGTATAGTATTAATAGCAATGTTAATTAGTTATTTTTATGCACCTCATTTTAATGGGGCGGAATCAGCTTCTGAAAGTTTTATTGCATGGAGCATAAGTACGGTAAGTAATCCATTAATTTTTATATTACTTTATATTTTTAATGTTATTGTTCATTCATTTTTATTCGTTAACATCGCGTTATGTGTTTTAAGAAAATATAATAATTTTTTTGCCGCAACGGTTTTATCATATCTTATTTTTATCGCAACAGAAGTGTTTTTAGAAATAGCATTTGGTGGAATTTTGTTTACTAGTATCTTAAAAATGCCAAATAACATGCTTATGTTTAACATCATGAACATGTTTGCGTTTAATGATGCAAACGGTATTTTATCTCCAATTATAGTACCATTTATCTTAATGCTATTATCATTTGTTTTAGTATTGTTACTTTATAAAGATAAGGAAAAAATGATTATAGACTTTAAAGATAATAAACAAAAAGAGGTGGTATAATGAAATTAGAAACTAAAAATTTATCTAAATCATTTAAAGATGAAGAAGCTATAAAAAATGTTTCTACAACGTTTGAAAGTGGTAATATATATGGACTTTACGGACGTAATGGAGCAGGGAAAAGTGTATTTTTAAAACTTATTTGTGGTTTTTATATTCCGAGTTCTGGTGAGGTTTTATATGACGGTGTAAATCTTAACGAGAACTTAGAATTTCCAAAAAACTTACGTGCGTTAATAGAACATCCTACTTTTTTTGATGATTTGTCTGGCTTTGAAAACTTAAGATTGCTAGCTAAAATCCAGAATAAAATTAGTGATAAAGAAATATTAAAAGCACTTGACGTAGTTAATTTAACAGATGAAAAGGATAAGAAGTATGGTAAATATTCACTTGGAATGAAACAAAAATTAGGAATTGCTCAGGTTATTATGGAAGACCCACAAATAATGGTTTTTGATGAACCTTTTAACGGAATAGAAAGTAATACGGTAAAAAAATTAATAACATATTTAAAACAAGAAAAGAAAAAGGGAAAATTAATTATTTTAAGTACTCATATAATGGAAGATTTAAAACAACTAGCAGATAAAATTTATTATTTTGATGCTGGTAAAGTTACTGAAGAAGAAAATAAATGAATAAGTTAAGGTTAATTAACGTAAATAATTATTTACGAAATAAAAGTAGTTTATTAATTTTTTTACTTCTTATCATGGGTAATTTGATTCCTTTATTATCAGGTTTATCTGGTGGCTTTTTTGAAAACTTACTTAAAGTTTTACATAATTCTTATTTTAATATGTTTTTGTTTTTGGCAGCGGGATTAAGCGTAATTAACATGCGAAGTATCTTCTCAAAAAAATATGATTTTGTAATTAGAAATACTAATTATAAAAAAATAATAAATGATTTTATGATAGAAATTATTTTATCAACGATAATAATATATATAACTTCGTTTATTTTGGCATGTGCCTTTTCGGTTTTATTTTGTTTAGAAAATTATGATACTTTTAATTATTCAAATTATAACATTAACGTTTTATGTTACTTAGTTTTTCTAATTATTAAATCTTTATTACTATTTTGTTTAGTAAACGTTATAATTTATTTATTGTCAAACGTTTTTAAAAAGAACGTAACACTTCTTTTGGTTCTAATATTTAGTTTAGGATTTCTTATGCTATCTTCTGATAAGATGATTTTAAATATTTATGACTTTCCACTTTTTTATCATTATTACTTTCTAAATACTAATTATGTTACTTTTATACTTGAAATACTTTGTACTTCTTTACAGTTTATAATTTTATATGTTATAAATTATTTAACATATAAAATTGTCATTAGAAAAAAGAGGGATTTATAATGAAGCTGCAATTAGAAATAATGCTTTATGTGGTCAAAAAATCATGGATTTGGTTTGTAATTTTATTTGTTTTAAGTTCTGTTGCAATTATTTTATTTAAGCTTGACGTTAATTCAAGTGTTTTAGACGACGTAGAATACTTATCTATTATTGGTGTTCCTGGTATAAAAAATTATGATCTTAAAGTCTTTTTAATAGCAATTTATCAAATTTTTTTGTTAGTGTATATCATTTATACGTTCTACACTTATGAACTTAAAGATGCTTTTGCTTCTGTTGTTTTACGCGCAAACGAAAGAAAATGGATAACGTATAAAATCGTTACAACTTTATTTTCAATTATAATATTTAGGGTATTCTATCAATTGTTAACTTATTATTTCTTTAAAGATAGCGTTAGCTTTTCTTTAGAATATTTTATAAATTCGATTTTATACCATACGTTAATTGGCGTTTTAGTAATAACTTTATTAAATTTTTTAAATCAAAAAAGAATGATAAGTTATATTATTTTATTTTTGTTAATGGTGCTTATTTTTACGTATTTTAATTTGTTATTAGTGTTGTTATCAGTAGTAATTTTAATAATTCTTAACACCTTATTATTTCGTTTTAAATTATATTATAAATATTAGTATACGTTTTTAATGTAAAGAGGGTTATCAAACTTTCTTTTTATTTTACATAAATGTTATAATTAAATGGGTGATAATACATGGGACTATTTAGTTTAAAAGTAGATGATATAAAGGAAGTAATGATAGAAGGATTAGAAAATGAAGGAGCCGGGGTAGCTAGAATAAATAAAATGGTTGTTTTTGTTCCAAAGGCTCTGGTTGGGGAAAAGGTAAGAATAAGAATAACGGAAATCAAGAAAAACTTCGCCAGAGGAAAAATTATTGAGGTGCTTGAGAAGTCTAAAAGTAGAATAGAGCAGAAATGCCCTTATTATGGTGATTGTGGCGGTTGTAACTTAAGACACCAAAACGAACGAGAGAACCTGAAGTTTAAAAAGCAAAAAGTTGAAGTGGCGCTTGAGAAAGTCGGAAAAGTGAAAATAAAAGTAGATGATGTAATTCCATCTTTTAAAAATGACCATTATCGTAATAAGGCTAGTTTTAAGGTTGAAAATAGTCGGGTTGGATATTATGCTGAAGGTACTTACCAATTAGTTGACGTTGAGTACTGTATGCTACTTGAAAAAGAAATAAATAAAGCACTAGAAAAGATAAGATGCTACGTTAAGAATACTAAAAATAACATTAAAACGATAACCATAAAACATGGTAATGCCATGGATGAGATTTTAATTGATGTATACTCGGTTGATGATTCGGATAAGAAAATATTAGATTATTTAATTAATAACGTAGATAATTTAAAGACGGTTATTTTTAATGATAAAGTCATTTATGGAAATGGTTATATAAACCAAGTTTCTAATGGTCTTATGTTTAACTGTTCTGCTAAGTCATTTTTTCAAGTAAATGACGTTCAAACCGAAAAATTATATAGCACGGCTTTAGAGTTGGCAGATTTAAATAAAGAGGATGTTGTATTAGATCTTTACTGTGGAACTGGAACAATTACTAGTATTGTAGCTTCTCATGTAAAGAAAGTAATAGGAATTGAAATAGTGGAAGATGCGGTTAAGGATGCTAAGCGTAACGCATCCATTAATAACATAAGTAACGTTACTTATTTATGTGGTGATGCCACTAAAAAAATAAGTAAAATAAAAGAAAAGGTTGATGTTATCATAGTTGATCCACCAAGGAAGGGAGTAGATCGTAAAGCTATTTCCATAATGAAAAAAATACTTCCTAAAAAGATTGTATATATATCTTGTAATCCGGTTACTATGGCTAGAGATTTATCGTATTTAACAGATTTATATGACGTGAAAAAAGTTGTTCCAGTAGATATGTTTCCAAACACTGCACACGTTGAATGTGTGTGCGTGTTAAATAGGATTAAACCATTATAAATAAAGGGAAAATCAACTATTCAGTGGTGCAAAAAATTTTTTTATAGGTTGTTTGAGGAGTATATGTTTCCATACACTACCTTAGGTGGTGTGAGTTTTATAATTGAAATTACAAAAGGAAATTTTAGGTTATGAGTAAACTAACGCTTAAAGAAAATATAAAAATTGAAAAATTATATTTAAAGTGAGAGGTAAACAAGTTATTTTATCATCAGATGTTGTCAAATTATACAAAACTGAGACAAGGATTATAAATCAAACGATTAAAAGAAATATTATGAGATTTCCTGAAACATTTTGTTTTCAATTAACGTTAGAAGAGGTAATCAACTTGAAATCACAAATTGTGATTTCAAGTTTAAGAAATGAGATTGTACATGGTGATACAAGGTATTTACCATATGTTTTAACTGAGCAAGGAATAATGATGTTATCTGGTCTTCTTAAGAGTGATATTGCAGTTAAAGTTCAAATTATTGATGCGTTTGTCTTTATTACATAACGTTTTATTTGTCCTGCTTATTTTTCTTATTAATGGTAAATAAATTAAGAAAGATGAATTTAATAACTATGTTTAGAGTTGGTATCTTTCTTAATCTAATACAGTGTTTAATACTTTTATTAGCAGGTAATAACATATCTAATCATATTTTTTCTTTTGCCATTTTCTCAAGCATTGGAAATGCATTTTATTATTATCCAGAACAGATATTAATAAAAAGAGTAAATAAAGATGATGGCTTTCAAAACTACGTTACAAAAGACCAAATAATAAAGTATGCGGTAAGTATAATAATGCCAATTATATTAGGATTATGCATTAGCGAAAATTCATATTCTTTAGCATTTATCGTACTTGGAGTATTAGTTATGATAAGTTTTATATTTTCATTATCCATAAAAAATTTTAATCTTAAGCATGAAAAAATAGACTTAAAAGTTTTTTTCAAAAATGTTAAAAAAACTAAAAGTGAAAAGTTAGTGGTGTTATATAGTGTTAGAACTTTTCTTAGAGGTCTTAGTTCTTTTGGAGTTTTGACAACCTTGATTACCATTTTAACCTTTATGGTAGTTAAAACAGAGTTTTCTTTAGGAAATATAAGTAGTTTTATAACAGTAATATCGATTATGGTTATTTATGGTGTTAATAGATGGGTAAAAAGAAAAACTTTATGTAAACTTTTTGTTCCACTAGCTATAATTCAAAGTATCGTTGTAATATTATTATCTTTTGGAATGATATACTTTGATGTTAATCAAGAGTTAATAGTTGGAGGTATAACGGTTAGTATAGGTTTTATATTGGTCCTTTTATATAATTTAATAAATGGTATTAGTAATCCTATCTTTGAAACATTTAATCAAGTAGTTTATTATGAACTTATGAAAGAACAGCACGTAAGTGTTGAAGATGAACCTAGTTACGTATTTTGGTTTGAAATAATGATTAACTTATCAAGAAGTTTAGGTTATTTAATATTAATAATAGTTTCTAATTTCATGTTTAACATAAATGTTATAGTAGGACTGATAGCTTTATTTACCTTGGTATATATATCTTTTGCATACTTATTAAGTAAAATTGGAAAAAAGTACTTATTGGCGAGGTGACGCATGTGATGTTAAGTTGGAAAATGATTGATGAGGCACTTTTGTTTTATGATATAAAAGATGATAAATATCGTGCTAAATGCCATGAGGCTTATGAATATTTAAACAAAAGTGAAGAACTTAAAAGCAACTTTTTAAGGTTATATGAAATTTTATATGAAAAAAAGGATTATTCTTTAGCTAAACTCTGGAAGGTTAAAGAAAAAAGTGAACTTTTTGGAAGTGTTTATCAGCCTTACATAACAAACCTTTTATTACTATCAGGATGGGATATTCACTATAAGAACATGAACAAATATAAAATGGATGATAATCAAATTAAACTTCATAAACGAAGAGTAAAAGAAGCTTTAACTTATGACGTGTACGAAAGAGGATATGATGGCATTAGAATATCGCAAATGTTATGGGGTAGTTACTTTATAAATTTAAAAATAATAGAAGTAGGAAGCCTTCAGTTTGAAGTTGTAGATATTAATCCAATTACTAAAGAAAAGCAAAACTGTATAAAGATTCATATTCCAAAAAATAGTGATTTTAAAATAAATAATATTATTAATTCAATAAGAATGTCAAAACAAGAAATTTTAAAATATTTTATGCTAGATAATCCAGAATATTATTGTGAGTCTTGGTTGTTAAGTAAAGGGGTACTTAAATTATTAAAAGATGGTTCAAACATATTAAAATTTAGTAAACTTTTTGATATTACTAGTAAAGAAAATTGTATGAATGATATATTAAATTTTGTATATGGCATTTTAAGTTGTGATGATTATAACACTTTACAAGAGGATACTTATTTACAAAGAAAAATAAAAGAAGAATTATTAAATGGTGTTATAATAAAAATAGGAATAGGAAAATTAAAGGAGGAATATAGATGAGATTAGAAGGAAAAATAGCTGTAGTAACTGGTGGTGCGATGGGAAACGGCCTTGGTATCGCAAAAGAATTTTTAAAGGAAGGCGCTAAAGTAATAATTCTTGATTACTCAAAAGAACTAGAAAATACCGTAATGAAATTAAGAGAAAATGGTTATGAGGTAGAAGGATATTTGGTTGATATAAGTAACAAAGAAGAAGTATTAAATGCTGTTTCTAAAATAAAAGAAAAGCATGATAAAATTGATGTGTTAGTAAATAATGCTGGTGTGTGTATTTTAGGTGGGTTTGAAGAGATGACTGACGAATTAAGAGATAAACATTTTAATATAAACATTAATGGTACTTGGAATGTTACCAAAGCATTATTACCACTAATGAAGAACCATAAGGCTTCAATCGTAAATTTATCAAGTGTAACTGGTGTGTCGGTAGCAGATAAAGGAGAAGTAGCTTACGCAACTACGAAGGCGGCAATTTTAGGTTTTACTAAGGCTCTTGCCATGGAACTTGTTAATGATGATATCAGGGTAAACGCAATTTTACCTGGATACATTATGACACCTATGGTTGAAAAGATGGCAGTTCAATCAAATCCAGATAATCCTAAAAGCGTAGTAGACGGTATTGCAAGTGCCATTCCGATGAAAAGACTAGGAACTCCAGAGGAGTTAGGACGTTTAGCCGTATTTTTAGCAAGCGATGATGCAAGCTATATAACCGGCCAAGGTATCGTAATAGATGGTGCATCAACCTTACCTGAAACACTTACAATGGGAGCTTAACAATTGAAAAACATTGAAAAAATAGAGTATAAAGAAGAGCTGTTACAAGAAATTAAAGAACAAAATAGTAATTTTAACCTTGAAGAGTTTTTTCTAAATGGTTCGTCAAAAGACGGTGCGGTTATAATAATAACGCCAAAACAAACTATTTGTTGCTATTCACAAATAGATCATTGTAGCGTGGCCGAAAAAATATGTCGGTGTATTTATGATGATTTTAGTGGCTGGGAATTTGATGGTGGTATGATTGGTGAGGAGTTCTTTTCGTGGCAACAGCAGTTATTAGAGTTAAACTGCGTGTGTTTGCAATTGGGTGCTAATGGTGATTCCTTTGTTTGGGTCCCTGATGTTATAAGTGAGTACCAGTTGGAACAATTAGAGAACTTTAAAAAGCAGACGTATTTAATTAACCAAAAAAGAGTGTTACAAGGAAAAACAATCGTTCGTTTTTACTGTAAAAACGATGGCGATTTAGATGATTTTTTTCAGAATAAAAGATACTGTTTGGGTAATGATTTTCTTGATGAAAACGATTTGTCAAGTACAATTACAAGAGGGGCGCATTAGACGCTCTTTAATAATTTTTAATAATATTTTCATTGACATATTTTTTGTAAGTTGTTAAAATTGTTTTTGTTAGTTACCTTACAAATAAAGTGAGATGATGAAAAGCTAATGAAAGAAAGAAAAGTTGCGTTTGAAATAAAACTTTTAGATAATTTGATAAGTAGGAAGATAATTGAAAATAAAAAGGATAAAAAAACTTTATCCCACGTTCAGGTAAGTGTTTTAAAGTATTTGCTTGAAAATAACGCTAAAACTATTTATCAAACGGATTTAGAAGTTTTTTTAAACGTTAGGAGGTCAACCATTTCCGGAATATTAAAGACCATGGAAAAAAATAATCTTATAAAAAGAATTGACTCTAAAAATGATGCTAGAAAAAAAGAAATAGTACTTACTGACTACAGCATTAAAAAGTCTAGAGAAATGAAAAAAAAGGTAACTTTATTTGAAACTCTTCTGACTAAAGACATATCATATGAAGAGCTTAAAATTTTCTTTAAGGTGATTGATAAACTTAAAGAGAACGTTAAATAGAAAGGATGATAAAATGTTAAAATTATTAAAAAACTTTGATAAAAAAGATTGGCTAATAGTTTTAGTGGCTTTACTTTTAATTGTCTTTCAAGTTTGGTTGGATTTAAAGCTTCCTGATTATATGTCAGAAATAACCAGGTTAGTTCAAACTGAAGGAAGCGAGATAAATGAAGTATTAAAGCAAGGTGGTTACATGCTTTTATGTGCTGGTGGAAGCCTTGCATCAGCGATGATAGTAGGTTATTTAACCTCGTTTATTTCGGCTACTTTCTCCCAAAAATTAAGAAAACAGTTGTTTGAAAAGGTTCAAAACTTTGGGATGGAAGAAATAAAGAAGTTTTCAACTAGTAGTTTGATTACTAGAACAACCAATGACATTACCAACATACAAATGTTTATTGCCATGGGACTTCAAATGCTTATTAAGGCTCCTATAACAGCGGTTTGGGCAGTGCTTAAAATCTTAGATAAAAGTTGGCAATGGAGTGCCGTTACCGGAGCGGCCGTACTAGTTCTTATTATGATGGTTATTATTCTTATGATAACCGTTATGCCTAAGTTTAAGTTGGTTCAAAAATTAATTGATAAGATAAATGGTATTACAAGAGAAAATTTAACTGGTATTAGGGTTGTTAGAGCGTTTAACGCTGAAAAATATCAAGAAGAAAAGTTTGATGATAAAAACAAAGAACTTACTAAGATGCAGATGTTTAACCAAAGAATGATGGCTTTAATGTCACCGGTTATGTACCTAATAATGAACTTACTTACTTTATCCATTTACTTTATTGGAGCGTACTTAATAGATGCTGCCCAAATGATGGATAAAGTTAACATCTTTAGTAACATGGTTGTTTTTTCAAGTTACGCAATGCAAGTTATTATGGCTTTCTTAATGCTTGCCATGATATTTATCATGTATCCAAGAGCTAATGTATCGGCAGGAAGAATAAGAGAAGTAATCGATACTGAAACAAGCGTAAAAGATGGTAAGTTTGATAAGCCAACCAAAATCACCGGAGAAATAGAGTTTAAAAACGTTTCGTTTAAGTATCCAGACGCTGATGAGTACGTTTTAAAAGATATTTCATTTAAGGCTAAAAAAGGAGATACCATTGCTATTATTGGTTCTACCGGTTCTGGTAAATCAACCATCGTTAATCTTATTATGAGGTTTTATGATGTTACTGATGGTGAAATATTAATTGATGGGGTAAACGTAAAAAAATACAAACAAGAATACTTGTATAACAAATTAGGCTACGTACCACAAAAAGCCGTTATGTTTAGTGGTAGTGTTAATTATAACGTTTCTTATGGTGATAATGGTAAAGAAAAAAGTGATAAGTTAATTAAGGAAGCCACCCGTGTTGCACAGGCTAAAGAATTCGTTGAAAAGATGCCTAAGAAATATGAAACCGACATCGCTCAAGGTGGAACTAATATTTCTGGTGGTCAAAAGCAAAGGTTATCAATTGCAAGGGCAATCGCAAAAGAACCAGAAATATACATCTTTGATGATTCTTTTAGCGCTCTTGATTATAAAACTGATTACGTTTTAAGAAAAGAATTAAAAAAATACACTAAAGACGCAACTAGTGTTATTGTTGCACAAAGAATAGGTACCATAATTAACGCCGATAAGATAATAGTACTTGATAGTGGTTCGTGCGTTGGTGTGGGAACCCATAAAGAATTATTAAAGAATTGTGACGTGTATAGAGAAATAGCATATTCACAATTATCAAAGGAGGAACTTGAAAATGCGTAATGAAAAAGCAAGACCTCAAAGGATGGGACACGGACCTAACAGAGGTTCATCTGAAAAACCAAAAGATTTTAAAAACGCTATTAAAAGCATGATTAAGTATTTAAATAAGTATATAGTTATTATTGTTATTGCTTTTATTCTAGCAGCTTTATCATCTGTTTTATCAATTATTGGTCCTAATAAGTTAAGTGATTTAACTGACGTTATAACAAATGGACTTTTAACTGGTATTAACTTCGATAAAGTAATATCCATTGGCGCGTTTTTACTTTCAATTTATTTACTCAGTGCGGCTTTTAGCTACATTCAAAACTTTATCATGGTTACGGTATCTAATAATTTTGCCCGCGACTTAAGAAATAAAATATCTGTTAAGATTAACAGCTTACCGCTTAAGTACTTTGACTCCCATAGTTACGGTGACATATTATCAAGGGTTACTAACGACGTTGATACGATAAACTTTTCAATGCACCAAAGTTTGGGCACTTTAGTTGCCGCTACAACTTTATTTATTGGCTCAATAATAATGATGTTTGTAACTAACTGGATACTTGCAATAACCGCGATAGTAGCGTCACTTATTGGATTTGCTTTTATGTTTTTAATATTAGGAAAATCACAAAAGTACTTCGATCAAAGGCAAGTACAGTTAGGTAACTTAAACGGTCATATAGAAGAGATTTATTCATCTCATAACGTTGTTAAGGCATATAACGGAAATAAAGATGCAAGTGATGAGTTTGATAAGTTAAACACCAACGTATTTACTTGTGATAGAATGAGTCAGTTTTTATCGGGGCTAATGCAACCAATCATGCAGTTTATTGGTAACTTTGGTTATGTTGCCGTTTGTGTTGTTGGGGCGATTCTTACGATGAATGGCCAAATCTCATTTGGCGTTATCGTTGCATTTATGATTTACGTAAGATTATTTACTAATCCTTTGTCACAAATTGCTCAAGGTATGACTTCCTTACAGTCAACCGCTGCAGCATCAGAAAGGGTGTTTGAATTCCTAGAAGAAAAAGAAATGGAAGATGAATCTTCATTAGTTAAGCACTTAGACTCTTCTAAGGTTAAAGGAAGCATTGAGTTTAAGCACGTTAAGTTTGGTTATAACAAAGATAAAATAATAATAAAAGACTTTAACTGTAAGGTTAATCCTGGAGAAAAAATAGCAATTGTTGGGCCTACTGGTGCTGGTAAAACAACGATGGTAAACCTTCTTATGAAGTTTTATAACATTAACGATGGAGATATCTTAATTGATGGTGTTTCGGTAAAAGATTTAACCCGCGAAAACATTCATGATTTATTTATTATGGTTCTTCAGGACACGTGGTTATTTAATGGTACGATAAGAGATAACATCAGGTACAATAAAGACCATGTTTCCGACGAGTCAATAATGGAAGCCTTAAAGACGGTAGGAGTAGATCACTTCGTTAAGTCACTTCCTGGAGTTTTAAATTATGAGATAGCGGATAATGAATCCATTTCAGCCGGTCAAAAACAACTTTTAACCATTGCACGTGGTATGATTAAAGACGCTCCGTTCCTTATTTTAGATGAAGCAACCTCATCGGTCGACACCAGAACCGAAGAGTTAGTTCAAAAGGCAATGGATAAATTAACTGAGGGAAGAACCTCATTTATAATTGCCCACCGTTTATCAACCATTAAAAACGCTGATTTGATTCTTGTTATGAACGAAGGAAACATAATTGAACAAGGAAATCACGAGGAATTGATGAAGAAAAACGGCTTTTATGCCGAGCTATATAATTCACAATTTCAAAATTAAAAGTATTAATTTTTATGTTAATACTTTTTTATTTTACAATAACTTGTAAAGCTACGCCTATGGTAAACTTAATAGTTTTACCGGAACAATATAATATTATCAACATGTAAAAATAAAAAATAGTAGTTTTAAACAGGAAAGAAGGAAGGGAATGCATGAATGCTATTTTAAACAAAGATGAAAATAGTTATTATAAATTGGAAAGTAAATGATAAGTTAGCTTTAGCTTTTGTAATTGATATTGTGTTCAAAAAATGTATAATTAAAACGTAGAGGTGATAGACTTTGAGAACTTTAGAAGACAGATTAAATCAGTATAGAAATGCCGTTGACAGGCTAGAAGAGGCTATAAAGGTTTATAAAAATGATAATAATAAAATAATCGTTGATGCCATGATATAAAGGTTTGAATTTTGTGTGGAACATTCTTGGAAACTTTAAAAAGATTATTTAAGCGTGAAAACGTTGGTGATTTTGCGTCGCCAAGAAGTGTTATGAAAGAATCATATCAACAAAACTTAATTGATGATGGTGAAGCTTGGCTTGATATGTTAAAAGATAAAAACTTAACTTAACATATTTATTATGAAATATTGGCAAATATGATTAGAGATAATTTAAAAAATTTGAATGTTTAAATAAAGTATATATTTTTGGAAGCAGGGCAAAAGGGGATTATGAAAAAACATCTGATATTGATCTTGCAATAGAAAGTGAAGGCGATATTAAGCTTAGACTCTTAAATAAATTAGAAGATGTAAGATGTATATTAAAGTTTGATGTTGTTGATATGAAAAGATAGGTAATGAAAAATTGTTAAACAACATAAAAAAAGAAGGAATATTGATTTGTAAGAAATAACTTATCTTAGCATGTTAAAGAAATGGATACATTTCTTTTTTATTTTAAAAATATTTAGTTTTAAGTTATAATATAAGTATAAAAATATTAAAGGAGTGATGAAAATGGTTATTTATGTAGTAAGACACGGAAGAACAAAGTGGAACGAAAGGGGAATTATGCAAGGGTTAACTGATATTGACCTTGATGACGTGGGGATTAAACAAGCTTACTTGGCTAAGGAAGAATTAATTGGAGTTAACTTTGATGTATGTTTTTCATCTCCTTTAAGAAGAGCTAGTAAAACGGCCGAAATAATCGTTGATAATAGATGTAAAATAATATATGATGATTTACTTATAGAAAGGAGTATGGGAACATTTGAAAAGAAACCATATAATTTATATAAGAACTCTCCTTACTGGGATTACAATCTTAACTTATCTGATAATGGTGTAGAAAGTATAAAGCATTTATTTAGTAGGGCTTCAGAGTTTTTAAACAAGATAAAAAAACAATATAATGATAAAACCGTTTTAGTAGTTAGTCATGGAGCTTTAATAAGAGCACTTCATTATTTAATAATGGGTTATGATAGTAAAACAGATTTTTTATCTTTTAACGTTTCAAACGCTAAAGTTTATCGGTACGAGATATAGGAGGAAAAGATGGTTAATATTTATGAAACAAGTAATGGTTATTTTAAAAAGATAGAAAACATAAAAAAAGAGTGCTGGATTGACCTTGTTAATCCAAGCTTAGAAGAATTAAAAATGGTGTCACAAGAAACTAATACGCCACTTAACATACTTACCAAGTTAATGGATGATGAAGAGCTTTCTAGAATTGATGCAAGGGGAAACATAAGCTTAATAGTGGTTGATATTCCTTATGTTATAGATACTAATTATAAACACAGATATAATACTGCTCCTTTAGGTATAATAATTAATAATGATGGCTATTTTATTACCATGTCACTTAAAAAACTACAAATTTTAGATGGTTTTATTAATGATGAAGTAAATGATTTTGACGTTAAAAAAAGGACCAAATTTGTTGTTCAAATTTTAATAAAGGTAGCGCAATCTTATCAAAAAGAGTTGGCGGACATAGACCATTATATTAATAATAAGGAGAAGATACTTTATAAATCAACTAATAACAAGGAATTAATAGACCTTTTAAACATTGAAAAGACGTTAGTATATTTTTCTACCTCGCTAAAAGCTAACGAGGCTGTTTTAGAAAAACTATTAAGGGGAAGCGTTTTACCGCTTTATGATGAAGATGTTAGTTTGGTAGAAGACGCCGTAATAGAAAATAAACAAGCAATTGAAATGTCAAACATATACCGAGAAATACTAACTAGCATGACTGATACTTATGCAACAATTATTTCAAATAATTTAAATGATGTAATGAAGTTTTTAGCAGGAATAACAATCGTGTTTTCAATTCCAACCATGGTTGCCTCATTTATCGGTATGAACGTTCCTTTGGGTGAGATGGGGAAATCGCCGGTTAGTTTTATTTTGATTATCGTTTTTTCAATTGTTTTATCGCTTATTATCGCATTTATTTTGAAAAAAAAGAACATGCTATAATAAACGTGATATAATACGTAGATAGGTGGTGGTTAAATGAATTTAACAAAGAAAAACGTAAAAGAAATAATGAAATTAATTATTTTTGCCGGCATAATATTATGGATAGTATTTAACTACAAGTTATTCATTGATTTTATTCAGTTTTTATTTAGGTTATTGCTCCCGATTATAGTTGGGGTTTGTATCGCTTTTATACTAAACGTACCAATGAAGATGATTGAAAGAAAACTATTTAAGATTGATAAAAGGAAGCATAAAAAATTAATTAGAGGAATAAGTCTTACCTTATCAATTATTTTGATTTTTGGAATAATAGCTTTAATCATGTTTCTTGTTATTCCAGAGTTTATTTCTGCCATTAGCGCGATAAGTAAAAATTTACCTAAGAACGTAGAATGGCTTAATGAGATAGCTGATAAATTAGCTAATTTATATCCAGATATAAAAGGTTATTTTAAAAGTTTTGACTTTAATACGATTATAAATAACTCGTTTTTATCAGCTTCAAACATAATTTCTACGATGATTGGTTTCTTATCAAGTTTAGTTTCTAGGGTAATAACTTTTTGTATAGGTTTTATTTTATCAATCTATATTTTAATAGATAAAGAAAAATTGGCTAGACAAACAAAAAAATTATTAAATGCTTTTTTTTCAAACGAAGTTACTAATGAAGTGGTGAGGGTGGTAAAACTAACTAATAATACTTTTACGAACTTTCTTACTGGACAATGTTTGGATGCGGTTTTGTTTTCTATTTTGTTTTTTGTGTGCATGACGATCCTTGGTATGCCATACGCCTTAATAATTTCGGTTTTACTTGCGGTGACGGCGCTTATTCCTTACATAGGAGCGTTTATAACACTTGTTATTGGGGCGATATTAATCGCGGTGACCGACCCAATAAAATCTTTGTGGTATGTTATTTTGTTCCTTGTGTTGCAGCAAGTTGATGGTAATTTAATGTATCCTAAGATAGTTGGAAAATCGGTTGGCCTACCAGCTATTTGGGCACTTGTTGCAGCTTTAATTGGTGGCAGCATGTTTGGCTTTATTGGAATGATTATAAGTATTCCTATATCATCTATTTTGTACACCATCTTAAGAGAATGGATAAACGAAAGAATTAGAAAAAAACAGCGTTTAAAATCTTGACCTTAAGGCTTATGTGGTTTATAATATTGTTATAAGTAGTAATGATTACTATTTAGAGGTGCTTATGAGATACTCGAAACAACGTGAAGAAATATTAAAAATAGTTAGCGAAGCAGAAGATCATCCAACCGCAATGATGGTTTATGACAGGGTAAAAAAGATAATGCCTCATGTTAGTCTTGGGACGGTTTATCGTAATCTTAACGTGTTAGCTACCGAGGGTGTTATAAGTAAGATTCCGATGAAAGATGGTTATGACAGGTTTGATAAAACCACTAATAATCATAATCATTTATACTGTGAAAAGTGCGGTAAAATAATTGATATAGATAGTTGTTTTACGAATGAGGAGTTACGTAAGCTAGAAGAGAAAACAGGATTTAAAATTACAAATTGTAATTTTAAAATAAATGGAATATGCGCTAAGTGCGCAAAGGAAAGGAAGGAATAGACATGGAATTAAAAGGTTCTAAAACAGAAGCAAATTTAATGACCGCTTTTGCAGGAGAAAGTCAAGCAAGAAATAAGTATACTTATTTTGCTAGTAAGGCAAAAAAGGATGGATATGAGCAAATAGCAGCCATCTTTGAAGAAACTGCTAATAATGAAAAAGAGCATGCTAAAATGTGGTTTAAACTTTTAAATGGTGGTGAAATTGGTAGTACTGCTGAAAACTTAAAAGCCGCTGCTGAAGGTGAAAACTACGAGTGGACTGATATGTATGCAGGTTTTGCTAAAACGGCAAAAGAAGAAGGTTTTGACCATATAGCTTACCTTTTTGAAGAAGTAGCTAAAATAGAAAAAGAACATGAAGAAAGATACTTAACCTTACTTGGAAACGTAAATGATAACTTAGTGTTCCAAAAAGGTGAAGAAACCGTTTGGATTTGTCGTAACTGTGGACATGTTTACGTTGGTAAAGAAGCACCAAAAGTATGCCCAGTATGTTCTCATCCTCAAAGCTATTTTGAAAAAAGAGCTAAAAATTACTAATTAAGTAAAGAAATAAAAGAAGATTTATTACTTCTTTTATTTTTGTCTAAAAATTAACAAGTAAATAACGGAATTTAAAAATAAATAGTTAAATTTATTTAACATTTAGTCTTTTTTTTATTATAAATTAATATTATAATATAGATATAAATATGGTTATTTTACATTTTTTGCTAAATATGTAAAAAAGTTGACATTTTACCTTGATTGTGATAGTATAGAGGGCATTCAAACAAAAGGGGGAGTTTTGTATGGAGGAAAAAAGAGGAATGACAATTAAGGACTTATTAATAAGATTAATATTAATAGTTATTTTTGTGTTTTTACTTATATGGTTATTTCCTATGCCAGATTTAAAACCATTGAACAATCAAATCTTCGCTGATAACATTGACCGTATGAAAGACGTTGCGAAAAGTTATTATACGGTTGAACGTTTACCAAAGGAGTTAAACGAGTCCAAAAGGATGACCTTGAAGGAAATGATTGATCAACATCTTATTTTGCCTTTAATGGATTCAAATGGTAAGTATTGTAGCGAGGATGATTCTTATATTGAAATTACTAAGGCGCAAGACGAATACGTAATTAAGGTATACTTATCATGTACTGATAAACAAGATTACATTATAACTCACTTTGGATGTTATGATATTTGTAGTGATACTTGTAAGGCGCTTGAAACCACAACGCAAAATTGCGGTGGTAACGTATGTAACACTCAGGGCGGTGGAAAGGTAACCACCAAAAATAATAATGGCAAAATATTTGAATACAAGTACGTAAGAAACGTTTGTACACAAGATTTTGCTGGATACTTCTGTCCTTCGGGATATTATCTAGCAGGTGATGTTTGTATTAAAAATGGCTCTCAAACGATAACCGTTGATGCGGATAAGCACGTTTCAAACATCACTTCAACTGATACTAAGGACGCTAAGGCAATCGTTGATAGTTCAACCGAGTTAGTTGATGCAACTTGTAAGAACGAAATTCAAACTTCTACGATTGATGCTAACAAGTCTAGCGTTTTAGTCAATGCAACTTTAAAAATAAAGAACCAAACGGTTACCGCTGATAAGATTAATTCTTATGACGTTAAAGGTGCGGTGATAAAACGTAAAACAATTAATTCGGATTACATATTAACCCAAAAATATGATGTTATAACCGCAACTAAATATGCTACTGGTTATAAGTGGGCTTATGCCTCTACCATAACTACTACTGATAGTAGCCTAAGTTACGTTGGTGAAAACGAGAAAATACTTTTAGTTGATACTTATGAATTGCCAACTTGTGATACTTGTGTAACAACCGTTAAGTATTATAAGTATTATAAATATACAAAACAAGCAACGGGGTACTCATATTCGTGTGACGCTTTCCCGGGATATACTAAGTATGGCGAAGATAAGTGCCGTAAACCAATTGGTAGCCCGGTTAAGGCTTGTCCTGATGGATATAATCCAAATGGTTCTGTATGTACCAGGGTTGAGGAAACGATGAGTTGTGATAAGTATGGTTCTGGTTACGTTCTAAACGAAAGTGCTAAAACGTGTACCAAAACAACCACAACTTACAGGTGTCCAGAAGGAACCAGTAAGACCAATGATGAAAGGTATTGTACGAAACCCGTTAAATCATACGAGTGTCCTCCAGGAACTTACGAAACAGCAGACGAAACTAAGTGTAGTAAAACAAGTTATAGTTGTCCTCCTAACACGAGCGATAAAACTTACGTTTTAAACGGAACTAAATGTACGGTTCAATCTAAGGTTAAGGTATGTACATGTCCGCCAGGAACCGATAAAACTGCTGATGAAACCAAGTGTGCTAAGAAAAACACCACGACTAGGTATAGTTGTGAGGATTATCCGGGGTATACTTTAAACGGAACTAAGTGTACTAAGACTACGACAACTCAGAAGGTTACCTATTCATGTGATGCTGGTTATAACTTAACTGGTACCAAGTGTATTAAGACGGTTGATACCACTGATACTAAAAAGGCCGAGAAGAAATATAATACTACATGTAATAATGAGTATATTTGGTCTACTAGAACTTCTATAAACGGATGGACGTTTACCGGAGAGAAAAGAGAAATTTACTAATTAGTATTAAAAGAATAATTGGGGGGGTATGAAGGCTTTTGGTAAGCCTTCTTTTTTGATATAATTATTTTGGTGGTGGTAATATGTACGTTGAGGTTTTGGTGGAAACCAAGGTAAAAAGTAATGACATGACCTTTACTTATTACGTGCCTAATATTTTTGATAATGATTTGATTGGAAAAAGAGTTTTAGTACCCTTTGGAAAAAGAATTATAGAAGGTTTTGTAATTAATTATACGCATAAACCAGAAGGCTATGATGTTAAGTCGGTTTTAAAGGTTATTGATGAGGAAAGAGTATTGAATGATGAGCTAATAGAACTTGGAAAGTTTATTAGTGATAAGTATTTATGCCCACTAATATATTCATATCAAGTAATGTTACCAAAGGCTTTAAAGGCGAATGCGAAAGTTACTTCTGGTGCAAAAAAATTAACTTATGTTAAACTTAATGAAGAACTTAATAAAGCAGAAATAAAGGTAAGGGAACAATTAGCGATAATTAATCTTTTAAAAGAAAATAAGGAAGTTTTAAAAAGCTCAATTAAAAGTAAAGCTTCTTTGAAAAAATTAATTGAGAAAAACATAGTAATAGAGTATACGAAGGAAGTATATCGTTTATTTGATGAAGAAAAAGATGAAAAAAAGATTATTTTGACCCAAGCTCAAAAAGAAGTGAGTTTAGCGATTCAAAAGAGATTTAAAACTAATAAAGTAATCTTGCTTCATGGAGTTACTGGCTCGGGAAAAACGGAAGTTTACATTGACATTGTAAAAAGTGTAATAAAACGCGGAATGACTGCTATTATGCTTGTTCCTGAAATAAGTCTTACTCCTCAGATTAACGCTAGGTTTAAAGGTATCTTTAAGGGCGCGGTGGCCATTTTGCATTCGGCTTTATCAGATGGAGAAAGGCACGATGAGTTTAGAAGGATAAACAGGGGAGAAGTAAAGGTTGTAATAGGGGCACGTAGTGCTATTTTTGCTCCCTTAAAAAACATTGGAATAATAATAATTGATGAAGAGCATTCTGAAAGCTATAAACAAGAAAATAATCCCAGGTATAATACTTTGGACATTGCGGTAAAACGTTCTGAAACTCATAATTGTCCGGTTTTATTAGGAAGCGCAACTCCTACCATAGAAAGTTACGCACGCGCTAAAAAAGGATATTATGAACTTTTAAAGCTGGATAAAAGGGTTAATGAAAAACCTCTTCCTAAGGTTATGATAGTCGACATGAAAGGCGAGATAAGAAAAGGTAATACGATTATTTCAGGAGTTCTAAGAGAAGAAATTATAAAAACTTTAGCCAAAAACGAACAGGTTATGTTACTTATTAATCGCCGCGGGTACGCTAATTATCTTTCTTGTAAAAATTGTGGTTTCACCTTTAAGTGTCCCAACTGTGATATAACTTTAACTTATCATAAGACTTCAGGAATGATGCGGTGCCATTATTGTGGGTATGCAACAAAAAAAGTTAACGTTTGTCCGTCGTGCAAAGCGGAAGCTTTAAGGGAAGTTGGTGGCGGAACCGAAAAAATAGAAGAGTTTATAAAAAACGAATTTCCATCTAGTAAGGTTTTAAGGATGGACGCTGATACTACCAGTAAAAAAGGCTCCCATTTTAAAATAATTAACGATTTTAACTCTGGGGATTATAATATATTGGTTGGAACACAAATGATTTCTAAAGGGCTTAATTTTCCTAACGTTACTTTGGTTGGCGTTATAAACGGTGATTCATCTTTAAACGTTCCTAATTTTAGAAGTAGTGAAAACACTTTTAATTTACTTGACCAGGTAACAGGAAGAGCGGGACGACACGATAAAGAGGGAAAAGCGATAATTCAAACCTTTAACCCTGAACATTATAGTATCGTTTGCGCGGCAAAACATGATTACGAGGGGTTCTTTAACCGCGAAATGTTTATTAGAAAAAGACTTAATTATCCACCATACTGTTTTATAACGTTAATTAAAATATCATCTAAGGACTTTAATTACGGAATTAACGAAGCTAAAAAAATAAACGTTTATTTAAGGGATAATTTAAGTAAAACAACCAGTATACTAGGACCGTCAATGGCTAGTGTTTTAAAAGTTAACAACGTTTATAATTTTCAAATAATACTAAAATATAAAAAAGATGATAAATTATATAAAGAGCTTAAGAATATAATTAAATTGTATGAAGCTAATAATAAAGTAAAAATAGAAATAGATTTTAATCCAATTAGTTTATAATTAACTTTAAAATAGGGGGTGAAAAGTTGTGAATGAAAAAATTATAATATTTGATTTTGATGGTACTTTAACGAAACGCAAAATACCATTTTATCCCGGTATTTTTAAAACTTGTCTTAGCTCTAAAACAAGTTTGCTAAAAGCGCTTAGCGTTCTATCAAACAATGCCAAAAACTTTGATTCTGACTTTTACTTGAACTATTATAATTTTTTATTTGAAGTTTTTAACACTTTTGGTAATGAAGAAAATAATTTGTTTTATGGTTCTGATAAGGTAGATTTCAACCCAGGGGTTATTAGCTTTTTTAAATCCATGAACAGAAATAAGAACGTTAAAAAATACATTTTAACGTCCGGATTAGAAGAATACGTTAAAAAAACCAAAATCTCACCATACGTAAACGGAATTTATGGTACTAGGTATAGAATTGAAAACGGCGTTTTAACGCCAACGTTTATCTTGACTGGTGAAAGAAAACCAGAAGTAATAAAAGAAATTATTGGTAATAAAGATTGTGATTCCGTGTATGTTGGCGATGGTTTAACTGATGTTTCTGCTTTTAGCTATGTGAAAGCACATGGCGGTAAAACGGTTTTGGTTGGCTCAAGAAAAAAAGATGCAAGAGAAACGAAGGAAGTGGTTGATTATTATTTTGATGCAGATTTTACTAAAGAAAGCAAACTATATAAATATTTAAGAGGATGATAATATGAATAAAGCAAAAAACATAGTAGATTTTTATGTATTAGCAAACACGTTAAAGTATAAAATAAGAACTGGTTGGGTAGAAATAGACATAAAAAAAGAAAGGCTTGAAAGTGTGGCTGAACACATTTATGGGGCCCTTATTTTAGCAATTGCAATTTGTCTTGAATATGATTGCAAAGTTGACTTAAAAAAGGTTTTAATCATGCTTACTTTTCACGAACTAGAAGAAATTGAAATTGGTGATTTAACCTTAAGGTCTGGTGTTACTAAAGAAGAAAAGCTAAAACTTGGCAAAAAAGCTGTTCATAAAATTACCCAAGGACTTGAAAACCAAGCTTTAATAGAAGACTTATTAGATGAGTTTAACGAAAGAAAAACAAAAGAAGCTAAGTTTTGCTATTTGATAGATAAAATAGAGTGTGATTTTCAGGCTAAAATATATGATTTAATGGGTGCTTTTCAACTGGAAAAGGCCAAGGAAGACCTTTTATATTATGGAGATTTGGCAGGATTAGTTAAAGAACGCGCTAAATGTGCCAGTGATTACTGGATTGAGTATGATAAACTAAAGTTCCAAGAAGATGAAATATTTAAAAAGTTAATAGATGAAATTCAAAAATTAAAAACCATAGATATAGAAACTTAAAAATTGCTTGTAACGCTTATGTTTATGTGTTATAATATCCATGGCTTTTCTAAGAAGAAAAGAAATACACACAAGTTTGGATTTATGATTCGAGTGTCCGAAGAGGATGGATTGTAAAGTTGAAGAACTTGGAGGAAATAACGAAGGAGGGAAAGAAAATGCCAGTTGTATCGATGAGTTATCTTTTAGAAGCTGGAGTTCATTTTGGACACCAAACTAAAAGATGGAACCCAAAGATGAAAGAGTATATCTTTACTGCAAGAGATGATATATATATCATTGACTTACAAAAGACGGTAAAGAAAATTGAAGAAGCTTATGCTGCTTTAAAAGAAATTGCCGCTAACGGTGGAAAGGTTATCTTTGTTGGAACTAAAAAACAAGCTCAAGAATCCGCTGAAGAAGAGGCAAAAAGGTCAGACAGTTATTATGTTGCTAAACGTTGGTTAGGAGGAACTTTAACTAACTTTAGAACAATAAGAAGAAGAATTAACCGTCTAGATCAAATTGAAAAAATGGAAAAAGATGGTACTTTTGATAAGTTACCTAAAAAAGAAGTTGTTAAAATTCGTAAGGAGTATGATAAACTTAATTCATATTTCTGTGGTTTAAGAGAAATGAAAAGAATACCACAAGCCATGATTATCGTTGATCCAAAAAAGGAAATTAACGCGATAAACGAAGCTAGAAAATTAGGAATTCCAGTATTTGGTATCGTAGATACTAACTGTGATCCAGATTTAGTTGATTATGTTATTCCGGGAAATGACGATGCTATTCGTGCGGTTAAAATCGTGCTTGGTGTTTTAAATAATGCAATTTGTGAGGCTACTGGTAAGCCAATAGAAGATTATGTTACTGAAGAAGATAAAACTAAGGTTGCTGCAAAAGAATCAGCAAAAGACGTTAAAGAAGCTGTAAGTGAAGTGAAAAAAGCAGCTGCTAAGAAAGAAGATAAAAAGGTTGTTAAGGCTGAAGAAGAACCAGTAAAACCAAATGAAGAAAAAGAAGTTTTAGAAAACCAAACAACTGATTTATCTAAGAAAACAGTAGCAGAATTAAAAGCAATGGCAAAAGCAGCTAAAATAGAAGGATATTCTAAGCTTAAAAAAGATGAGCTTATCGCAGCTTTAACAAAATAATAAAATAAGATGATTTTTATAATCATCTTTTAAACGTAAAAAGGAGAGGAATAAAATGAACGCAAGTTTAATTAGAGAGTTAAGGGACATTTCTGGAGCTGGAATGATGGATTGTAAAAAAGCTTTAGAAGAAAATGATAACGATATTAAAAAAGCGTCTGAGTGGTTAAGAGAAAAGGGAATTGCAAAAGCTGCTAAGAAAGCTGATAGAATAGCAGCTGAAGGTTTATCAACCGTAAAAGTTGATGGTAACAAGGCAGTTATATTAGAGATTAACTGTGAAACTGATTTCGTTGCAAAAAACGAAAAGTTTCAAAAGTTTGTTAATGACGTAGCAGATACTATTTTATCAAGTAATGCTAAAACTATGGAAGAAGCTTTAGAATTATCATGCGATGCTGGTAAATTAAGTGACTATGTTACTAACATGACGGCAACCATTGGAGAAAAAATTTCATTTAGAAGATTTGCTTTAGTATCTAAAGCTGATGATGAACATTTTGGAGCTTACATCCATATGGGTGGTAAAATTTCAGTTTTAAGTATTATTAAAGGAGCTAGTGAGGCGGTTGCAAAAGACGTTTCAATGCACGCAGCTGCTATGCGTCCTGAATACGTAAGAAAAGACCAAGTTCCAGCTGAACAAGTAGAAAAAGAAAAGAAAATTTTAACTGAGCAAGCAATTTCAGAAGGAAAACCTGCAAATATTGCCGAAAAAATGGTGATGGGTAGAATTTCTAAGTACTATAAGGAAATATGCCTTGAAGAACAGGACTTCGTTAAGGACAATGGTGTTACGGTTGCAAAATATGTTAGCAATAACGGCGGACAAATTATCGATGTTATAAGGTATGAAGTTGGCGAAGGAATGGAAAAACGCCAAGAGAATTTTGCCGAAGAAGTAGCTGCTCAAATGAAAGGTGAATAAACATGAAAAAGTTAGTGGCAGTATTACTAACTTTTTTTCTATTTTTAACGGGTTGTACGGTTGAAAAAATAGAAGATGACATAGAAACCGACGGAATAAAGTTTAGTAAGGAATACCCGGTTGTATCAGAAGATAATTTATACGAGTACACAAACTATCAAAACGTTTATGATCTTATTGAAAACGGTACCGGAGTAGTTTACTTAGGATTTCCAGAATGTGATAGTTGTGATGTGGTCGTGGATGTTTTAAATGAAGTGGCCAAAGAAAAAGAAGTTGAAAAAATATACTATTATGATTTTAAGGAAATAAAAGAAAACAACACGGATGAATATAAGGAGTTAGTAAAGTTACTTTCTGATTATATAAATCAAGATGATAATGGAGAGAAAATAATTACCGCCCCAACAGTAATATTTATTAATGAAGGAACAATAGTTGGTGTATATACTAATACCATTAATTCTGATGAAAAAAAGATAATTACTGATGAAGAAAAAGAAAAAGTTAAAAGTAATTTTTCTAGTATGATTGATAACGTGTTAAAAGAAGAAACTACGGAGGGTAAAACCGGTAATTAGTTTCTTTTTTTATCGTAAAACTTTACACATAATTATAAGAATATTTACTAATTTTTAGTAAATTGCTATTATTAAAACATAGTATAAAACAAGTGATGGAGGAATAAAAATGGGTGTATTAAAAAATGAGGTAGGAAGACCGAGCAAAAAGACAAAAATAATAAGAGGAGTATTAAAAATAATAGGAATATTAATAGTAGTAGCGGTAGCTTTTTACGTAGGGTACGTTATTAAAGATAACGAAGATAAGAAAAAGAAAGATGATAATTATAAAACAGAAGAAAACATTAAAGAAGATAATTATAATGAAGAAAATACTAAAGAAAAATTAAATGTTAATGATGAAAAGTTAGTGTCGTTGTTTAATCGTTTCAATGGTTTTAATGAGTATTTAGATATAATGTATGATATATACTCTGATGGAAGAATAAATTATGAACCGACATCTTTATCTTCTTATTTCTATATTAACGATAGTTTAGAAAACGAAGATTTATCAGACGAAATTAAATTTGGGGTTTCCTTTTATGATATATATTTAAGTGATAACCAAGATTTTAATATTTTTGATTCTAATTTTAGGTTTTACTTAAGTGAGATTAACAAAAAATCAAAAGAATTATTTGGTAGTGAAGTGAACGTTAATAATATATTATATTCAAATAATTATGTTAATGTTGGCGTTTTAGGAGCTGTATTTGAATATAACGGTGAAGATAAATCATTTACCGTAGTAGGTGGCGGAGTTGGAGCAAGCGACTCATCGTCTTATTATACGAAGATAATAAAAGCAGAACAATTTAATGATAGAATAGAAATAACTAATAAGGTTATATTTGTGTACCAAGCGGCCAATGAAAATGGTAATAATACTATAAAAGTGTTTAAGAATGTTACTAATGATTATGATAATGGTTTTTTAGGTTTATCAGATGAAATAGATGATTTGGGTGAAACCACCATTAATAGTAAAATTATTGATGATTACGTTGATGATGCAAATTCATTTAAGTGGACTTTCAAAAAAGATGCCGCCGGTAATTATATTTTTGAAAAGGTAGAAAAAATAGATTAATCTAAGTAATTTAATATATAAAAGACTTGTACAAAAGTCTTTTTTTATTATATAATATTTATACGAAAGAGGGATAGGATGACAGAAGACATTATAAAAGAAACAGAAGATAAGATGATTAAAGCGATAGATGTAATGGAAGAAAGATTTTTAAACGTTCGTGCGGGTCGTGCCAACCCAAGAATATTAGACAAGGTAGAAGTAGAGTATTATGGTGTTTCAACTCCCTTAATACAGTTAGCTACCATCTCGGTTCCAGAGGCACGTAAATTAGTTATTAAACCTTTTGATAGAAATTCTATAAATGCCATTGAAAAGGGAATCTTTGAAGCTAATATAGGACTTACTCCAAACAATAATGGTGAAACCATTATGCTTGTTATTCCAGAACTTACCGAAGAAAGAAGAAAAGAATACGTAAAGGAAGCTAAGTCTTTAGCAGAAGAAGCTAAAATAGCTCTAAGAAACATAAGACAAGATGCTAATAATGCCATTAAACGTTTAGAAGTACCAGAAGATGACCAAAAGGCATCTCAAGATGAAGTTCAGGATTTAATAAATAAATATAATAAAATTATAGAAGAAAAGTTAAAAGCAAAAGAAGATGAATTAATGAGTATATAAACAATAACAAACAATAACTTTAGTTATTGTTTTTTCTTTTAAAGTAAGTATAATTATTATAGTAGGGACTAATCACATGCAAGTTATGAATTTTGCTCTATTTCTAAAAATATTTTATATTATTATACGTTGTACTTTGGGTTAAAGAGTAATTTTAGGATATGGTTATAACACTTTGAAATAATAAAGGAGAACATAATGTTTATGGATAAAAATAATGAATTAGTTATTGATACATATAATCAAATTGCCAAAAAATATGATGAAAAATATGGTAGTGATTATAGTGACACAATATTTATTGATAAATTTTTAGATTTATTAAATGGAAAAAATGTCTTAGACATTGGTTGTGGAGTTGGAAGTTTAACAAATTACATATATAGAAAAGGCTTTAATGTTACAGGTATTGATTTGGCAGATGAAATGTTAAGAATTGCTAAACAAAAATACAAAGATATTAATTTTGTGAGAATGGATATGAAAAATATTACTTTAAATCAAAAATATGATGGTATAAGTGTATTGTATTCTTTATTTCATTTGTCAAAAAATGAAGTAATAAATGTTTTACCAAAATATCATGAATTATTAAATGAAAAAGGGAAAATGTTATTAATACTACAAAATGGTAGTGGTGAAAAGATAGTTGAAGAACCTTTGAATAAAAATTTTAAAATGTTTGTAAATTATTATTCTTTAGATGAAATAAAAGAAGTTTTAGAAAATAGTAAATTTAAAGTACTTTATACAGCATATAAAAAAGGTTGTGAAGGTTCACTTAGTGATACAAAATTAGTACTTTTATGTGAAAAAGTATAAAAAATAGTAAATTTGATTTTGAATTTATTTTCTTCTTTCCTAGGGGGGATAACTTTAGTCATTTATACAAAATAACAACTTACGAACTTTTTACAGTTCATAAGTTGTCTTGAAATGGAGGAGAATATGAAAAAGAAAAATATTATTGTTTTAGTAATTCTTATATTGATGGCAATCTTTATTAGTTATTTTATGTTTGCTTCCGGAGTAACAAATAAGTTAAAAGGTGAATTATCTGGTATTTTTAAAGATAAAACAAGGTATACAAGTAGCCTTCCTGTTATAACTTTTGTTGCTAATTCAAGTGGTGAAAGACTTGTAAATGATGATGTTGCAATAACCGTTAACGCGATTAGTAATAGTAAAATAACAAGTGTAGAATACTCGCTTGATAGGGTAAAATGGATTAAAGCTTCCTTTGAAGAAGAAAATGGTGTCATAAATGCAAAAATAACTTTTAAAAACAGTATGAATAGTGACGTTTATATCAAAGTGAAAAATGAAGATGGAAATCAAAGTTATTATTATAAAACAAGGGTTATGATTGATAAGGAAAAACCAATTATAAGTGTTGATAGCACGCCATATTCTACGGTTATAAACTTAAGTGATAACTTTGGCCTTTCTTATTTACAGTATTCTAATGATAAATTAAACTGGGAAAACGAGGAACTTTCTGGTGATACGATGATGAGTGTTAATAAGCTTAACCTAGATTTTTCGTACGTAAGAGTGGTTGATAAAGCTGGTAACATAAGTGATGTAAAAATGGTAAACAAATAAAATTAAATTAAAATATTTGACAAGGGTTATTATTATGATATAATATCTTTAGTTTTAAAAGCTATGAAGAAGAGTAGTAATAAGAAAAAAGCTTATAGAGAGTTAGCGGTTGGTGGAAGCTAATGGTAATATCTTATGAATTCGCTTTGGAGCTTAATAACCTAAAGTTATTACGTTGACTTGCGTTAAAAGTTTAAGTGCATAGTAAATCTATGAAACAAGGTGGTACCACGGAGAATATTTCGTCCTTGATTTCATGGATTTTTTTAATAGGAGGAAAGTATTATGGAAGAAAAAGTAAAAGAAATAAAAGAGTTATTTGAAGCAGATGTTTTAAACATTACTGATATGAAAACCTTAAATGATGTAAGGGTAAAATACCTAGGAAAACAAGGTATGGTAACAGAACTTTCAAAAAGTATGAAAGATGTTCCAAACGAACAAAAAAAGGAGTTCGGAATGCTTGTTAACGAAGTAAGAGTCTTTGTTACAAATGCATTAGAAGATAAGAAAGAAAAGTTAGAAAAAGAAGCGTTAGATAAAGAATTAGCAAGTGAAAAAATAGATATAACGCTTCCGGCAACCAAAATTCCTGTTGGAAGTGCAAACATCCTTGAAAGAATAATAGAAGAAGTAGAAGAAGTTTGCATGAGTATGGGATATGACGTAGTTGATGGTCCTGAAATAGAAGAGGATCACTATAACTTTGAACTTTTAAACATTCCAAAAAATCATCCTGCAAGAGATGCTCAAGATACGTTTTACGTAGAAGGTGATAGGCTATTATTACGTAGTCAAACATCTCCTGTTCAAGCACGTGTTATGCTTGCTAATAAGGGTGAAAAACCAATTAGAATGATATGTCCAGGTAAGACATACAGAAGAGATGATGATGATGCAACTCACTCTCATCAATTTATGCAAATAGAAGGTTTATTAGTTGATAAAAACATTAGTTTGTCTGACTTAAAGGGAACCTTTGACGTAATTGCTAAAAAATTATTTGGTGATGACATTAAAACTCGTTTTAGACCAAGTTATTATCCTTTTACGGAACCTTCCGTTGAAACGGATATATCATGTTTTAATTGTCACGGTAAAGGCTGCAACATTTGTAAAAATACAGGATGGATTACCGTGTCAGGAGCTGGTATGGTAAATCCTAAAGTTTTAGAAGATTGCGGTTATGATCCAAAGGTTTGGAGTGGCTTTGCCTTTGGTTTTGGAGCTGAGCGTTTAGCCATGCTAAAGTACGGAATAAATGACATTAGAGCATTTTATAACACTGATTTAAGAGAACTTAAAAACTTTGACAGAAAGATGGGTGAGTAGTATGATAAGCATGAACTGGGTAGGAGACTACGTTGACATTAAAGATGAAGATTTAAAAGAACTTGCCGTTAAGATAACTAATTACGGTATGAACGTTGAAAAGGTAATAACCAATAAAATAGATAATTTAGTAATAGGCCAAATAAAAGAAGTTAAAAAACATCCAAATAGTGATCATTTAAACATCTGTATGGTAGATATTGGCACGGAAGTTGTACAAATAGTATGTGGTGCTAAAAACGTTAAAGAAGGATTAAAAGTAATTGTTGCAAAACCTGGTTGCGTACTTCCTGGTGATAATGAAATAAAAAAAGGAAAAATAAGAGGTGAGGAATCAAACGGTATGATTTGCGCACTATTTGAACTTGGATTAGAAGAAAAAACAGAAGAAACTTATGCTAAAGGGATTGCTGAGTTAAATAGTGATGCTAAGGTAGGAGAGGATTCTTTGGCATACTTGGGATTAGATGATACGGTATACGAACTAGACGTGCATAAGCATCGTAACAATGACTGTTATTACCATATTGGTTTTGCATACATTGTTGCATCGGTTTTAAACAAAAAGGTAAAGTTGCCAGACCTTTCTTTTAAAGAAGAAAAAGAAAGTGTAAAAGATAACTTTAAACTTACCGTTGAAACTGATAAATGTCCGTATTATTTAGCTAAAATGGTTCGCGATGTGAAAATAGGTGAGTCACCAGAATTTATTAAAAGAAGACTTATATCAGCAGGCATGAGACCAATTAATAACGTTGTTGATATTTCAAATTACGTAATGCTAGAGTTTGGTCAACCACTACACTTTTTTGATAAAGACAGGTTAGGTAATAACATTTTAGTTAGGATGGCTGAAGATGGTGAAGAAATAACAACGTTAGATAAAAAACAAAGGACTTTAACAAGTAATGATATAGTTATAACCGACGGTAAAAAACCAGTTTGTATCGCTGGTGTTATGGGTGGGGAAAACACCGAAGTAGAAAGTGATACTAAAAACATTTTAATAGAAAGTGCTATTTTTAATCCATACTGTATTCGTAATACCGCAGGACGTTTAAACTTAAGAAGTGAAGCATCAATTAGATATGGTAAGGGACTTTCTTATGAATATACGCTAATGGCAATAAAAAGAGCTTGTCATCTTTTAGAAAAATATGCCGGTGGAAAGGTTTTAAGTGATACCATAGTACATGATAAAGTTGATAAAACAGAAAAAATAGTAACGTTTAAGTCAGAAGAAATAAACAGATTACTTGGTATTAAAATATCTGATGATGACATGAAACTAGAGCTTGAAAAACTTGATTTTAAATATACTTATAAAGATGGTGTGTTTAAGTGTACGATTCCATCAAGAAGAAATGATATTGACCCTAAGCTTGCAGATATTGCAGAAGAAATAGGAATGTTATACGGATATCATAATTTAAAAAGTACGCTTCCTGTTGTTGAAACTAAAAAAGGAGAGTACAAAGGTGATGTTGGACTTAGAAAATCAATTTCAAAAAGACTTAGAACGCTTGGCTTAAATGAGGTTAAAACTTATACTTTAGTGTCTAAAGATATGTCAAAGCAGTTTGATTATGAACATAAAGAAAATAAGTATTTACCTAATCCGATGAGCGCTGATAAAGCGGTTATTAGAACGAGCATTTTACCATCTCTTTTAAATATTTATTCATATAACAAAAAAAGACATGTAAATGATATTAACATATATGAAGTATCTAAAACTTATGATGTGAATTATGATGAAGAGTCTAAAATAGGTATTTTAATGAGTGGTAATTACATTACTAATGCTTGGCAAAATACATCTATAAAAGTAGATTTCTACCTTTTAAAAGGAATAATTGAAAGTTTACTTGATTACCTTGGATTTAAAAACAGATATCATTTTGAAGTTTTAGATGATAAAAACTTTCATCCTGGTATAAGTGCAAAAATTCTTCTTGATAAAGAAGAAATTGGTGTAATGGGAAGAATCCATCCAAGTTTAAATAAAGATGATATATATTTAGCAGAATTATCAATGACCAAGTTAAATAAAAATACTAAACCATTAAAGTTTAAAGAAGCCCCAAAATATCCAGAGATAGTTAAGGATGTTGCGTTTATTGTCTCTAAGAAAGTAACGTCTAGCGACATTGAAAAAGTAATAAAAAAAGCAGGTGGAAGATTACTTTCTAACATAGATGTATTCGATGTTTACACTGGAGAAAAAGTAAAAGAAGACGAAAAACAAATTGCATATAAGCTTACCTTTAATGCAAGTGATAGAACCTTAACAGAAGATGAGGTTATGCAAAGTTTTAATAACATAATAAAAAAAGTTACTGAAACAGTTCCAGCAACTTTAAGAAATAATTAATTCATATGAGCTTTTAAAATACTTAAAAGCTCTTTTTTTAATTCTTCTGACGAGTTCTTCCAAATTATTTCCATGAATACCCCAAGACCAGGTAAAGCTTCCTCTAGACCTTCGTTAACAGAGTCATCGATTGATTCTTTTATTTCGCTTTCATTATCGTCTTTAAAGTTATCAACGATGTATTTTCTAATGCTAATATCTTTCATTTAAACCATCCTTTCAGTATATTTTCTGTAAAAAATTAAAAAATTATACGTTATTTAGTTGATAATAATAATTTAAAATTATATAATTAAGTAAAATAGAAAGGAGAATTTTAAATGTATCCAGATTATTATGTAGATACTTCTTACGGACTTAATGCTGCCACATCAACTATTAGTGGTTTCATGCTTGCCTTCGTAGTCATTGTTTCTATAATAGGAATTGCAATATCAATTATTTCAATCGTTTCTTTATGGAGGATTTTTACTAAGAAAGGAAAACCGGGTTGGGCTTCATTAATACCAATATATAATATTTATATTATGTGTCAAATTGCGGGATTGTCAGGCATATATGTTTTATTATGCTTCATTCCACTTGTAAATATTTATGCGTTGATAATGATTTTTAACGGAATTTCAAAGGCGTTTGGCAAAGCTACTGGATTTACCGTTGGGTTAATTTTATTGCCATATGTTTTTATGCCAATATTAGCCTTTGGAAAGGATTCACAAACGGTTGAGGAGACTGCTACAACTTCAGCTCAAAATACGACTGACAACACTATTCCTGTTACGAATGAAAGTACTAGTAACGAAGAAAGTATGAATCTTGAAAAAAGTGCGGGGTATGAGGCGCCAACGTTTGGGCCAACACCTGCTCAAGAAAACTTAAATTCTGTGGTTCAACCAAACGCGGTAAGCCAACAAGCTAGTATCATGAACCCTTCGTTTGGAAAGTCATTGCAAAATGATAACTTTAACCAAAATCAATTTAATAACGTTTCTTATCAGCAACCGACGCAAGAAGTGCAAAGCGCACCTTCGTTTAACAATCAAAACCAAATGTATGGAGAACCAAATTCCGTGGGGTCGAATAATCAAACGTTTCAAAACGTACCTAATGGTATGAACTCCTTTGACGCATCCCAAAATGCTTCACCAAATTTAAACACGTTTGATTTTAATAGTGCCGCGCAAAACGTTCAAGCTCCGCCTACTAACGTTGCTCAACCAGTTAATAATCCATTAGAAAACCAAATTAGTGAGAATGTAAATACTAGTTCTAACGCACAAGCATTTAACTTAAATCAACAGGTGGAAACACAACCAATCATTAACATGCAAAGCGAGGTTGAGCCGCAGTCTCAGCCGGTTTCATCAGTTGCCATGAACGACGTTCAAAAACAGAATAATAACTTTACTAACTTTGGAACGCCACAGCAAACGCCTAATTTATCTAATAATGTACCAAATTTTGAGCAACCGATACTTAATCAAAATACATTCCAACCATCAGAAACATTAGACATGCAAGAAGATTTAACGCAACAAAATAATCAGACAAACGGGAATCAAAACACGTAAAAAGAGTTCTTTAAGAATTCTTTTTTATATAATAGGAAAGAACGTATACATTGGAAGAATATGGACGTGTGTCTGATAGTGTGGTAAATATTAATCAAAAAGTAAGGTAATGATAATGTACAAATTATATAGGTTGAACGTATTCGAACGAGAAGTAAAGAAAATAAATATGATAAAAAAGAAAAAGTATGTTAATATAAAAAATAAGAATAAAGGTTACTTTATAAATGAAGCAGGAACGTTGCAATCAGTGACGATTAATATGCAAAATTTTAATTTTACATTTGTTCATAATGTAACTTAACATGTTATAATATAGAAGGTGGTAATGAATGAAAAAAATAATTTTAGTGGATGGAAATAATTTATTATTTAGAAGTTATTATGCGACGGCGTACCAAGGTAACTTTATGAAAAATTCAAAAGGCTTTCCAACGAACGCCTTATATGGATTTATTAACATGATAAACAAAATTATAGCGGACGAAAAACCGGAATACATGTTAGTTGCCTTTGATAAAGGAAAAACCTTTAGACATGATAAGTACGAAGATTATAAAGCAGGCCGCATTCAAATGCCAAACGAACTAAAGGAACAATTTCCGGTAGCTAAACAAATTTTAGGTTTCATGGGGATAAAATGGTTTGAAATAGATAATTATGAAGCGGATGACATAATTGGTACGGTAGCAAAATTAGTTGATGAAACGGATGATTGTGAAGGATTAATAATAAGTAGTGATAAAGATTTATTTCAGTTAATAACCAATAAGGTAGTTATGAAGCTATTAAAGTCAAAAGATTACGTCATGATGACCGAAGAAACTTTTTTTGAAACTTATGGTCTTACTCCAGATAAGATGATTGATATTAAAGCCTTACAAGGAGACGCATCAGATAACATTCACGGGGTTAAAGGAATAGGAGAAAAAACCGCGTTAAAACTATTGCAAGAATATGGAAACTTAGAAAATATTTATAATAATATTTCGAACATAAAAGGTGCGGTTGCAACCAAACTAATTAATGATAGACAAAAGGCTTTTGAAAGTAAAGACTTAGTTACCATTTATAAGAACGTTCCGATAAATTTTGGGATAGAAGATATAAAACTGAAAACTGGAAACTTAGAAGAATTAAAAAAATTATACGAGGACTTAGAGTTTTATTCTTTTTTAAAAAACATGAAAATCCAAAGAAAAAAACAAGATGTTATCATGAAAGAGATAACCAGTCTTGAGCAGGTAGAAGAAATTACTGGTCCTGTTTCTATTTATATAGAATTAGATAAAACTAACTATCATTTAGCCAGTATCCTTTCCATGGGATTATACGATGGAAAGTGTTGTTACTACGTAGGAAATAATTTAGTTAAAGACGTTATCATAAAATTAAATGACGTTCAAAAATACACCTATGATTTAAAAAAACACTACGTTGCTTTAAAAAAGTTAGGAGTAGAGTTAAAAAACGTAGATTTTGATACGATGATTGCCGCTTACTTACTTAACTATAACGTAAAAGAGGACGCTTCGTACGTAGCTAATCAATTTGGCTATGACATTCCTTTTTATGAAATAATTAGTAAGGCTAAAAAGATTGAAGATTCCGATTTGAGAAAGTTAGTCGTAGAAAAAGCTAAATTTATATACGAGACAAAACCGGAATTAGATAAAGAGCTAAAAGAGCAGGATTGTACTTACTTATTTGAAGAAATAGAAATGCCACTTTCCATCGTACTTGGAGAAATGGAATTCACCGGAATAAGGGTAGATAAAGCGGTTTTAAAAGAAATGAATGGTGAAATTGATAAACGAATTAAAGAGATTTCAGAAAAAGTATATGAACTTGCTGGGGTTGAATTTAACATTTCATCTCCAAGACAACTAGGAGAAGTGCTATTTGAAAAAATGCAAATAGGTAAAGGGAAAAAAACTAAAAGCGGATACTCGACCGATAAAAGTATCCTTGAAAAATACAAAAACAGACATCCAATAATACCACTAATCTTGGAACATAGGATGCTTACCAAACTACAAAGTACCTATGTTGTTGGGTTAGAAAACAGCGTTTTAAAGGATGGAAAAATACATACTATTTATACCCAAACCTTAACTAGAACCGGAAGATTATCATCAATTGAGCCTAATTTGCAAAACATACCAGTTAGAACAACTTATGGAAAGCTAATTAGAAAAGCTTTCGTTCCAGAAGAAGGCTGTGTCTTGTTATCCAGTGATTATTCCCAAATAGAACTTAGGGTTTTTGCTCATTTTTCAAAGGTTCCAAACTTAATAGAAGCCTTCAAAAATGATATGGATATTCATACTCGCACCGCCATGGATATATTCGGCGTTAAAGAAGATGAAGTAACCCCATTAATGAGAAGACAAGCAAAGGCGGTTAACTTTGGAATTTTGTACGGGATAAGTAGCTATGGATTGTCTGAGGACCTTGGAATTTCGGTTAAAGAAGCTAAAAGTTTTATTGATAAGTATTTTGAAACTTATAATGGAACTAAGATTTACATGGATAAAGTTATTAAGGATGCTTATGAAAAGGGGTACGTAACAACGATAATGAACCGTAAAAGAGTTATTGAAGAGCTTTCAAACACTAATTACATGATAAGAAATCAAGGTGAGAGAATGGCTTTAAATACACCGATACAAGGTTCTAGCGCTGACATACTAAAAAAAGCAATGATTGATATTTATAATGAATTTAAAAAACAAAACATAAAAAGCAAGATGCTTTTACAGGTGCATGACGAACTTATTTTCAACGTATTAAAAGAGGAAAAAGAAAAAGTTTCAAAGATAGTAGACTATTGTATGGATAACGCGTACAAACTTGACGTTCCGTTAAAAGTTGACATAGAGTTTGGGGATAATTGGTACGATACAAAGTAACAAAACAAAGTTATAGGGGGAAAGACATATGCCAGAGTTAGTAGAAGTTGAAACAACAAGAAGAGATTTACAAAAATTAATTATTAATAAAAGAATTAACAAGGTTGAGGTTAATTTAGATAAAATTGTTTATAACAAAAAAGAAGAATTTATCAGTAAAATAACTGGTCAATTAATTTTAGATGTAAAAAGAAGGGGAAAGTGGCTTATTTTTGAGCTGGAAAAGAACTATTTAATAATTCATTTTAGAATGGAAGGACGGTTTTATTTTTTACCTAAGGAAGCTCCTAAGGACAAACATGATTACGTGATTTTTTACTTTGATAACTTTTCTCTTCATTATAATGACCCAAGATTATTTGGCAAGATGGAAGTGATATCAAAAGATGAACTAGATGAATTTTTTGAATCGAAAAATCTAGGGTTAGAATACGATGATAAAAGATTAACTCCGCAATATTTAAAAGAAAGATTTAAGACGCATCATACTGACATAAAAAAGATGCTTCTTGATCAGAGCCATATAACCGGAATAGGAAATATTTATGCTGATGAAATACTTTTTGCATCAAAAATAAGACCTGATAGTTACGCTGATAAACTTTCAAAGAAAAAACTTCAGGAAATAATAGATAATACTAAGAGAGTTTTTGAAGAGTCTTTAAAGTATAAAGGAACCTATCCAAATATTGATGGTAAAAGAGGAACTTTTGAAGAGCATTTAAAAGTTCATATGCGTGAGGGGAAAAAGTGCTACGAGTGTTCATCAATAATAAAAAAAGGAAAAGTTGGTGGTAGGGGTACATACTATTGTCCAAACTGTCAAAAGAAAATTTAGGAAATATTATTATGATTTAACCTAAAAAAATCATAAAGTGTAAAATACTGTTAAGATTTTTTAGAAATGTTACATTTTTAATTATTTAGTAGATAACAAACAA
>CAMMVQ010000002.1 GCA_946500425.1 uncultured Mollicutes bacterium
CTGGGATTCAAATAGTTCTTTTTTACTGTCTACTTTTTATTGACAACTTCATTATAATATCTATCTTTTATTTTTATACTTTAACATGTTATAATATTAACATTGGAGGATAGCCATGAAGTACGTAACTAAATTAAAAATGTATTTAATAAAAGATGCTAATAGAAGAACAAGAATCTTAATCAAGAAAAACTTATTTAAGTCAGTCGGTAAAAACTTCTTTTTCCAACCAAGAATAATTCCGGACGAGCCAAAACTTATTAGCTTTGGTGATAACGTATGCGTCGCATCAGGGGTTACTTTTGTTACTCATGACGTAATTGACAAAGTTTTGAATAATATGAATTATAACGTTAATTTTTATTATAATTGCGCCCCCATAAAGATTGGCAACAACGTGTTCATTGGTTGTAACGTAACCATCCTTCCTGGTGTAAAAATAAACGATAACGTTATTATCGCCGCCGGTTCGGTCGTAACTAAAGACGTACCAAGCAATTCAGTTATAGGTGGTAATCCTGCGAAAAAAATAAGTACCTTTGATGATTACGTAGAAAATAGAACAAAAGAAAACGAAGACGGATTATACCCTAATTGTGACATCGTAATAAATCATGTGTGGGAAAGGTTTGAACATGAAAAAAATAGCAGATAACTTTGAAAAAATATTTTTAATATTCTTGTACTTCCAACCAGTATTAGACGTTACTGCCGGAGTGTTATTACACTTTAATTACAGCGTAACAATAAGTTCCATAATAAGATTATCTTTCATGTTTTTATGTATCATATATTTAATTTTTTACGCAAAAAATAAAAAGATAAATATATATCTATTAGTTCTCTTTACCTACTTTGCCTGCTTTGGAATTACAACCCTCATATCAAAAGATATTGACGTCTTAATATTTGAAACCAAAAATCTTATAACAACGTATTATTTTGTAATTTTATTACTTACTTTAATAATGGTATATAAAGATAAAAAACTAAAAGCTAAAAATTTATTTTATATATACGTAATATATTTGTTATTTGTTTTTGTACCAAACATACTTAACATTGGCTTTCAAAGCTACTGGCACAGTAAAGAAGGAAGTGTAGGATGGTTTTTATCCGCTAATGTTGTTGGTAGTATTCTTAGTATCTTGCTGCCAATAATTCTTATATACATTAAGAAAATAAGTATTCCCATATTATTACTGCTATTGATTAACTTATACGTAATATTAAGCATTGGAACCAAAGTACCAGTATTATCATTCGCCATAATATTTATTGTTAACTTTGGTTATTACATAATAAATTTAATTAGAAAAAAGGCGTATAAAAAACTAGGAATAATTATAGTACCAATAATAGTTTTATCGGCTATAGCACTATCTATATTTCCTAAAACATCTTTTTATAAAAACTTAGTAATTCACATTACTTATTTAGAAGAAAAAGATAATGGTAAGGTACCAATTGGTGAATTTATCGATCACTTTATCTTTAGTCAAAGATTAACTTTTGAAGAAAAAACAAAAAAAGCATACGTTGAAGCCAGTGCTTTAGAAAAAGTATTCGGAATTGGTTACATAGAAAACTATAACAAGGATAGCGAAAGAAATAAAACGATAGAAATCGATTATTTCGACGTGTTTTACAGGCATGGTATTGTTGGATTCATAATCTTCTTCACGCCATTAATATACACGTTAAAAAACATAATAACAAAGCTTAAAAAGCTTAACTTCGTTAAATTAAATTTATCATTATCCTTAATCTTAATATTTTTATTAGCATTCTTTCAAGGACATATATTTGTTACTCCCGCAAACAGTATTTACGTGGCACTAATCTTGGCCCTAATTTATAATGATGCCTTTGAACTTAAAAACAAACCTAACGATTAATCATGTTAGGTTTGTTTTTTTAATCCATTTCTACAATGTATAATTTGTTCTCCTCTTTTACTAATATCATGTTAGCTTCAGTTTCGTAACCCAAATCCTCTTTATAATCCCAGGAAATAGTTACTTTATAAGCATCGTCATCCGTTGTTTTATCAGCGTAAGTAAATGAGGCATTTTCTACCTCCACGTTAGTTATCTCACTAACCGTAGGAAGCTCTTGATTTCTATTATCACTTTTTACTTCTATGTACCTATAAAAAGTATTTCGTGCTTCCTCAATAAAATTATCTCTCATACTTTCTTTTATAAATTCAGTACCGCCTATATCATTTTTAGATATTTTATTACTTAAAGTATAAAAATCAATGATAAATAACTTAGAAATACATTTAGCATACTCATCATAATCAACCTTATCCCTAGATAATATCTTGTCTAGTTCATCAAAAGTATCTTTATATAATTGGGTTTCATTCTCATTTAAATTATAACCGTATTTTGGAATTGATTTAATTACTTTTACCTCTTCTTGTTGTTTGTTAAAAAAGAATTTATATAAGAGTATTCCGGCGATTATTATAATAACAAGTACGATTAAAATTATTAATATTTTCTTTATATTATTTTTCTTTTTCTTCATATTTACCCTCTGCTTCTAAATCATAAACTATTATTGAATCAGATACTTCAAGTAATTTATTAGCATATGCTTTATTCTTGTTTATCTGTTCATCGGTTACAACGCTATCTTTAATTAATTTGTACTCTTCTTTTTGAGCGTTATAATACATGTCATTAGTTACCCAGTTTCCGTTTGGAAATACCACTATGTTATCCTGAACGTTAAATATATCATGTCCCAAAGCGTACTTATAATCAAAGTTAAACATGTTAGCTAGCGTTGGCATAGCATCATACATTCCCATAACTTTATCAATTGTTTTGTTCAATACCGGGTTTCCTTTACTGTTTTTTGTCCAAATAATAAACGGAACCTTACGATTTAATTCATAATTATAATAATCAACATCGACGTATCTTTCATCATCTTTAGAATACTGTTTTCCGGTTTCAAAATCATAGTTATAAAAGTATCGGTATTCTTTTTTCGATATCTTAGCATCATGGTCCCCATAAATCACAACAACGGTATTGTCTAATAAACCATTAGCATCTAATTCATTTATGAAGTCTCCAATTGCAGAATCAGCATAATGAACTGATTTAAAGTAACGCCCTAATTCAGTTCCTTCCATGTATGGTAATGACTTTTCTACGGTATTTCCGTTTTCATCGGTAGTTGTATACTTGTAATCCACACTATAATCTCCGTATTTATCTTCGTCATCCCATGGAGTATGGTTTGTTAGCGTAATTAAAGTTAAATAAAACTTATCATGCTCACTATTTATCTTCTTTATTTTTTCAACTGATTGTCTAAAAAACTCTTTATCAGATAATCCCATTCCCATAATGGTATCTTCGTTTGAATAATCATACGAATCACGGGCGTAAAAATGATCATACCCCAAAGTCTCGTGCATTACGTTACGGTTCCAAAATGAGGCGTTATTAGCATGCATGCTAGCCGTATAATAACCTTTTTGCTTTAATAAACCAGGGATTGCTTCATAAGTTCTATCCCAGTAATTTACGAAAACCGTACCAGTTGAAGAAGGAAGAAGTGAAGTATTAAAAGTAAATTCAGTATCACTACTAGTTCCGACGCTAACCTGTGGATAATAGTTATTAAAGAATAGTCCCTCACTTGCAAGTCGGTTTAAGTTAGGAGTTAATTCCTGATTATTAAACGACAAAGTCATATCATGAGTCATGATGCTTTCCGCGTGTATTACGATAACGTTTTTACCATCAAAAATATTTGTATATTCGTTAGTCAAGCTGTTGGTAGTATCGGTTTTTGCTTTTTCATCATAAAAATCTCTTACGACTTTTGAAGCCGTATCATAACCAAACAAACTAGTAAATTTAGATTGGGTACTTTTTATGGCATCATTTAATTGGTACACATAAATACCAAAACGTTGTACTAAGTACTCTCTATTCCACTGTTTTTTTAACCTACTATAATCAGAAGGTTGCATTAACATGAAGGTAACAAATATAGCTATTACCGCCAAAACCGCGGTATTTAAAAACCGCTTTTTACCCCGTTCTATTAATTCAACCTTTTTATAATAATCTTTTTTCTTTAGCAAAAGGTGTACCACAAGAAGAACAATTGGTGGATAAATTAAAATGATATCTTTTAAATGAATTAATGAAGTAACCACCCCGCCATCCATGTCTCCTAAAAATGACGCGGTAGATAAAAGAGAAAAAGATGCAAAAGAAACGTAGTTTTCATAGTAAACCGCATTTATAACACAAATAAGCGTCATAACAATCGTAAGTGGCATTAATATTTTTATCTGGTTTTTAGGTTTTACGAGGTAAGCAAAAGCACCAATAACCAAAATAAAAGCTAAATCTCCTACCATGGCTGGAAAACTAAAATAATTTTCCATGGTAACAATCCTAAGTATCCAAGATGCAAAAAGATTAATCAAAACATAAGTAATAAATAATATGTTTGTTTTAATGTATCTTAACAAGCTTATTTCCTTTGTTCTTTTTTTGATTTTTTTCCATTTTTTATTAATAACTTCTTTTGCTTTATCCATGTATAATGCCTCCTTGCATTCATTATGAATAATATAATTATATCACAAAAAAAGCTTTTAACAAAAGCTTTTTTATTTACTCCTTTTTATTGGTTAAACGATACTCATTTATGGTCATACCAAACACAAAAATATAGCATAACCAGTAAATCCATATCATTAATATTATAAGGTTTGATAAGTTCCCATAAAACTTAGTATAGTTTGCTATGTTCGTAGCATAAAACGAATAAGCATAGGTTGATACACCCCAAACAACGGTAGTTAAAAGGGCTCCCTTATTAACGCTACTACTTGGTATGTTAACGTTAGGCGCAATCGTATACACAACTTTTATGGTTATAAAAATCATGAAAATAACAAATGGCCACCTAAGTATTTTATAAACCCAGTAAGCAAATGGGTAAATGCCCCCAACCTCACTTAAGTAGTTAATAATCCTGTTACCAAAATATAATATACCAACAACCGAAACCGCTAAAATAATTAATATTATAAGAATTAAAATAGCTTTTATCCTAGTTCTTAAAAAGTCTCTTTGCTTTCCGTTATATATTTGGGTTGATGCCACAATTACCGAATGCGTTGCTTTAGCAGCTAAATATAGCGCCGTAATGATGAACACAACGTCAAACACACCTGCTTGTTGTTGTTCAAAAATGGAAAGAAGAACATCGGCTACACCACTCGGCAAATAATGCGTAATAAAAGTAGAAATTGAATCAAAACTAAGAGATAACTTAGATACAATCATAACAAGTATACTTGCCAAAGGAATAATAGATAAAATTACGAAAAAAGAAATCTGACCAGGCAATATAGACATTAATGGCGTGTTCATCAATGCTATATTTTGCCTGATTGATCCTTTTATTTTTTCACTCTTTTTTTTCATGGTATCCCTACTTACCCTTACTATTCATTTCTTTACTAGCTCTTATTTCAAGCACAGCCTCATTAATAGCATCATCAATTGACTTAATGTCATCTTCAATCATACTATATCCAAGCGTTGCACCATATCCATATGGTAATTCACTTAATTCCTTATATAGTTTTCTCATGTATGCTACAACTTTATTTTTCTCATACCCTACTAAATAAATTAAATATTCATTACCATCTGTTCTTATTATGTCACTTTGTTCAAGTTGGTTTCTAATAAGAATATTAGCAGCAAGCTTAATTAATTTATCTCCTTCTTCATGACCGTAAACATCATTTATATGTCTTAAATTATTTAAATTAATTACTATAATAGCTTGAGGATATATAACATTATCTTCCCACTTTTTAAAGTTTTTATTCAAATAATTACGGTTTTTTAATGAGGTAAGTGGGTCTACGTACCTGATTGTTTCCTCTCTTTTTGTTTTTCTCTTAGCCTTTAACTTTTTCTTGGTTAACAACCAAATAACAAGTAAAATAATGACTATACCAATTACGTACAAGAAATTATAACTTATTTCTTTAGAGTCAATACCATACTCTTTCCATGCAACGTTATATAATTGTTTATAATTAATCATCTCCATGTAATTAGTAAACAAAGTCTTAAACGTTGCGTTTTCATTACTATCTTTTATTATGTAACCATACTCCAAATTTTCTTTATCGTTATAGATAACCCTATAATCGGCAAGTTCAGTATCATTATACATTTCATAAACGTTTTTATCCAAGACGATAATGCTATCTTCATTTATTGAACCGATTAATGAACTTACGTTGTCATAGGTTTTAACCTTGGCCTTTCCTTCTTTCTGCAAGTATTTAGCAAGGGTACTATTAGTTGTAATAACTTCTTTACCATTTAATGATTTCACGGAATTTACCACGACGTCAGTATTTTTGTTATTAATTAAAACAACGTACTCTTCATCATAAGGAGAAATGGTTTTAGCATAATTTCCACTTAAACCAGAATAATTATAATAATTAGGAGCAACATCAACCTTACCATCATTTAAAGCTTTAGTAAGTTCATCTACTGTTTTATACTTTCTAATCGTAAATGAAGCTCCAGACATCTTACTAAACCCGTCAATATAAGTACTGTCCAATCCAATTAGTTTATTATTAATGGTGTTAGTATAAGGCTCGTTTTCCAAATAACCAAATACATATTTCTTTCCTAAAAAATCAGCCTTTGACTTTTCAGAAATATTTTCTTTTTCCATTAAAACGTTAATTAACGAATCATTATATTCCTTTTCTAAGTTATTGTTTTTATACTTTATAAAGCTTTTGTTAACAATGCTCTTTAAATTTTCATCAAGGTTTTTAGTAGTTCTTAAAACATAAGCTTCCCTAAGTTCAGTTATGTTATAAACAACGTGATAATCATTTTCTAAAATGATTGATAAATACCTAGTTTTTGGTACCGCTATATAATCTACGTTTCCGTCTTTTAACGCCGTAGTAAGCTCATTAGCATCTTGATACGTACTATACGTTATTCCGTCTTGGGTAGAAACGTAATTACTAACATCTGATAAATCATCGGTTATAACCCCGATTTTTTTATCTTTTATGTTGGTAGGATCAGTTATTTTTTTGCTTTCTTTAGATACCAAAACATAGTAGTCCCTTAAAAATACCATGTCATCGTCCGTTAACTCATCAACGTCTTTTCTTTTAACCACTTCAAAATATAAATCATTTTCTTCTGTATCCGAAAAAGCGTCATAGGAAATTAAATTAAAAGATAAACCCGTATCTTCTTCTAACTTACTAACAAAACTAAAGAAAACACCTTCTCCATTACTACTAAAAGCCGGAATATTATTAGCGATTGATACGTTTATAACTTCCTTTTTATTATTTTCTATCCATTTTTTCTCAGATAAGTTAAGTTTAGTATTAACCCCAGACCTATTACTAAAGCCTATAAGAATCACTAATACAGCAACTAATATGACAATTATTAAAGCAACTAACCACCTATTATTTTTTTTCTTTCTCATTTTAACACCTTCTAAACAACATCAAATGATATATCTGTTTTACTCTTATGCTTATATCCAATTACCGGATACTTAGTTTCTCCGTTTTGACTTTGAATAGCATAAAAAGTAACATCATAGTATCCTTTTACTTTTTCGCTTAAAAATCCAGTCATTTCGTTAAACCTAGCCTTTATATCATCCGTTGATACTCCTTCTTCAAAGGTAGCAAAAACCTTAATAAGTCTGCCCTTTACGTTTACCTCCGCCTTACTTATGCCGGCAAGAGAAGAAATCTTACTTTGAAATTCCTTTTTATCATCATCGGTTAATTCATTTTGCTCAATGTCCATTAACCTTACTCCATAAGTTGCCTTTTCAGAATCAGAATAGAACAACGATTTAAATAATATCAAAAAAACAATTAAAATTACTAATATTACTACTCCTATAATTATTTGTTTTTTATACTTTTTCATAAACTTTTTTATCTTTGGTAGCATTAACTCGCCTCCTATACGATAAATATTATACTATAAATTATGTTTATTTTCCACTTTAATTAATTTTTTATTTTAAAATCTATTTTTAACATAAAAAAATATGAACATAAGCTCATATCTTTAAACTAAAATTAACGTCTGTTTTTCGTTAGTATAAATCCTACTAAACCAACGATTATTATAATCATTCCAACGATTAGTATTCCACCATTACTTTCTTTACCTGCTGTAGCTTCTTTGGCGATAGATAAATTCATAAAAATATCATTAAATTTAGTATACAAAATATTAGTAAAACCGTTATTTGCAGTAATATTTTTAACCATTATTTTTCCCCCTTATGTTCATCATCATAAATTAATTTATTGTTTTCTTGTGCCTGTTTATTTTCCTTATCCAAAGTAAAATAAATCATGTACATAACAAAGGTTTCTACTGCAATTATTAATAATAATTTAGGATCATATGACTGAAGCACTGACATGCATACCCCTCCTACTATAAAAGCAAAAAACGGAGAGCATTTTCCACTGTTTGAAGTTTTATAATTTTTAAACATATAAAACATTCCAAAGGCTAAACACGCAAATGAAAAGTAATTAACAAAGTCAATCGCAGGCCCATAAGAATATATTTCCTTTAAATTATGATTAACTGGTAAGAAAATAACTATTATGGATGAAATTATAAAGGCAATTACTGAAACCGTAATAGCTTTTTTCTTTACCTTGTTAATTTCCTTTTTGCTCTTATTCTTTTCATTAAATAAAGTTGCGTAAATATATAAAGTAAACGTGATAATCCAAGCAAGTAAACACATTAAGAACACTCTAGACATAATTAGTAACGGAATCGTTATTTCCTTTTGACTAACCGCTATATAATTATATATGATGTCCGCGACTATGCCCAAGAAGTTAACCACCATCAAAACTTTAAACGCTTTATTATTGTTAGTTTTTGGTAATTTTTGCCGGCTTACGACATAAATTAGCATAATACTATAAAACAGACTACAAATTGAAAAGTATATCGTATAATTCAAAATAAATCACCTCTATTTAAATTATAATATATTTTACAAAAAGAGAAAGTAAAATGTATCATTGTTTACACTTACTTTCCATGTTTTAATAATATTTTTCTTCCTTTTTCTTCTGGTTTATATAATAAATCATTAACCTTATCTGATGCAATTAAGTACCTATCAGCTTTTAATCCCGCTGTTTCAGGAATGTATGATAAATGGTATATTTCAGTTACTTTTTTCAATTCCTCTGGAAGAATTTCCATGATTTCATCATGTGCATCAGCGTTTTCGTTTTCCTCGTAAGTAGTATAACAAACCCTTATTATTTTATCATTATGATTTGATTTTACTACATAACCATACTTAACGCTAGGGCAAGTATTTATTAATTCTTCTAGTTCAAACGGAGATATTTTCTTACCATTAACTAAAATCATATCACTTCTTCTACCCGCAACCGTAAGAAGTCCATCTTCATCAATGAAACCATAATCTCCCAAATCTACCCCGTACTCATTTTGCTTTAATTCAACACCATCATTCGCATATCCGGCACAAGGGCTTACAGAATCGTAGTAAACGATTCCTTTTTCATTATATCCACACTCATTACCATTTTCATCTATTATATGACAATTATTACCTTTCATTATTTGTCCTGAAGTACCTGGTTTATTTACGTCCAACGTATTAGTCGAGAAAGTAACCCCAAGCTCAGTACCGCCAGAACCCAAAATTACTTTTCCTTTAAAGCCTTGTTTTTCAAGCTTTTCTTGTACCATTTCAATAAACTTTGGAATGGCTCCATCTCCACCCACGGTAGCCATTTTAAAGTTGCTCAAGTCCAAAGTCTTAAATTCAGGTGAATCAACCACGTGTTGCCATGCAATTGGAGGCATAGTAAGGCCTTGAATGTTAAATCTTTTTATTAACTTTACTAAATCACCGGAAGTGAATTTTGGAACCAATACGTTACAAGCAGCATTGGCAAGCCCGACGTGCATCGTAAACTCACCATACGCCTTACCACAAACCGGTAAACACTGCAAGAACCTTACCCCCTTTTCAAGTCCAACGTTTACCTGTTCATATTGATGAGCCCTTGTATTAAAGGTGTCCTCGGTAAGTAATACTGCTTTAGGCTTTCCGGTAGTGCCTGAAGTATACTGAACAGAATTAACTTTTTTTGCGTCATACACTGGTGTTTCATAATTTATGCCTTTAGTTCTTTCAAAATCCTTAAACGTTCCGTACCCACTATTTTTTGGTCTAAAACCAGTTAATTTTTGTTTTATATCATAAGGAACTTTTAAAGTTGGTAACGATTCGAAAGGAGTAATTAAAAAAGCTTTATCTAATTTAGTTTTATCAACTATTTTTCTTAAATCTTTATACCTACTATCCAAAACAAATGCTATTTTAGAATTCATCATGTTTAAACAATACTCTATTTCATCAGCACTGCTTAGCGGAAATATGTTATTACAAATTGCTCCTCTTTCTTTTACGGCCGCAAATATCTTCATCGTTTCTGGTGTATTAGGCAAACATAAACCAACCGAATCGCCTTCTTTTACTCCTAAAGCCGCTAACTTCTTAGAGTATTCAATTACGTCACTGTCATACTCGCCATAACTGGTTTTAACTCCAAAATACTCAAGCGCAGTTAAACTCGGTTCAATGTTTTTGCTCCTTATAAAATCATTAGTTCTCATCATTGGAAATTCTTTAGCCAATTGTTCATCTGTATAGTGCCTGTTCCATATTTTTTCTATTGCCGGTTTTCTGTTTAATGCTATTTGGTTAATAACATCATTAACTTCGTTTACGTTATTTAAATCATCTACGAAAAACTGATTTTGTGAATTTACTGATAAGCAGCTTCTATCACATATGACGTATGTTGAGGTTCCTATGCTTAAAGAACCAAAAATCTTTTTTATAACGTTAATATCATTTGTTATAACTACGTTAACCTTTTCTTTTTTTACATAATCAATATCAAAACTATCTTCGCTAAAGTATTCTACGTCGTTATTAGCATTTAAATTTAACGCTATTAACTCAGGACTAGCCTTTTCCCCTAATTCTTTTTTTCCAATTGCAATCTTCATAAACCCTCCTATTTTTACTTTTAAAAGTAAAAAGGTTTTGTTTGCAAACAAAACCTTCCATCTTTGCCTGCACAATTGTTCCTGTACAAGCGAACTTAAAATACAAAAATCGTTTATATATTAACATACTTTCTGTATTTGTCAAGTCTTGTTCATAGACAAACTATAATTATTTTATTATTCTATCTATATCATCTTCATTATACACCATAATTCCTAGTTTGTGTGCCTTTTCTAATTTGCTTCCAGGTTTATCTCCCGCTATTACAGCAGTTGTCTTTTTAGTTACACTAGAAGTTACTTTGGCACCTTTATCTTCTAATATCTTGGTTAGCTCTTCTCTTTTATACTTCTGTAAAGTACCAGTTAAGACAAACGTCATTCCATCCAAGCTATCATTAACAGAAGTTGATTCATAATTAAAGTTTAATCCAAGAACTTTCAGCTCATTAATTAACTTTATATTATCTTCAGAAGAGAAATATTCTTTTATACTTTTCGCAATAATTTCTCCAATATCATTTATGTTAGTTAATTCTTTCTCACTTGCCTTTATTAAATTATCAATCGTTTTATATCTTTTGGCAAGTATTTTTGCGGTTTTCTTACCAACATGTCTTATTCCCAGAGCAAATAAAACCTTTTCTAAAGAATTGGATTTTGAGTTTTCAATACTAGCTAAAAGGTTATTAATACTTTTCTGACCAAATCCTTCAAGTTCCATCAAATCTTCTTTATGATTATCTAAACGATAAATATCTGCTATATCTTTAATAAATTTCATGTTGTAGAAATCTTCTATTATCCTTTCTCCTAAACCTTCTATGTTCATGGTATCCCTTGAGGCAAAATGAATTAGTGCTTCTATTTTTCTTGCGGGACAATGCGGATTCTTACAAAAGTAATTTGCGTCTTCTTTTACCAAAACAGAACCACACATAGGACAAGTATCAATCATCTTAAAAGGTTTCTCATTACCAGTTCTTCTTTCTTTTTTAACTTCTACAACCTCAGGAATTACATCTCCCGCCTTTCTAATTGAAATAATATCTCCTACTCTTATATCCTTATCAATGCAATAATCTTCGTTATGAAGAGTTGCCTTAGATACAACTGATCCTGCCACATGAACCGGATCAAAGATTGCGTTAGGCGTTATCTTTCCAGTTCTACCTACGGTGAATTTTATTTCTTTTAGTTTCGTTAATACTTCCTCGGCCGGAAACTTATAAGCAATCCCCCATCTTGGTACCCTTTGGGTAAAACCTAATTTTTCTTCGTCTTCCAAACTATTTACCTTTAATACAACACCGTCTATCTCATAAGGAAGACTTTTTCTTTTTTCTGAAAGAGAAGCAACGTAACTTATTATCTCATCTACGTTTTTAGCGAGGCCATTTAGTTTATGATTAGTTAAAAAACCAAGCTCTTTTAAAAACTTAATTGACTCATCCTGAGTTTTAATACCATATTCGCCTGGATTGGGAATAAAATACGCCATATAATCCAATCCTCTTTTAGCTGCTATCTTACTGTCTAATTGTCTTACGCTTCCAGCGGCCGCGTTTCTTGGGTTAGCAAATAAAGGTTCATTATTTCTCTTACGTTCCTCGTTACATTTTTCAAAAGATTTCTTGCTCATGTATATTTCACCACGAACCTCAATATCTATTTCTTTATTAAGTTTTAAAGGAACAGACTTTATGGTTTTAACGTTATGCGTTATATCTTCACCAACTATTCCGTCTCCCCTTGTTGCCGCTCTTATTAAAACTCCCTTTTCATATATTAACGAACCTGATAAACCGTCCATTTTAGGTTCCAAAGTATACGTAGCATTGGGACACGTCTTTCTTATTCTTTCGTCAAACGCTCTTATTTCATCCTCATTAAAAATATCATCAAAAGAAAGCATTGGTGTTTTATGGGTCACTTTCTCAAATCTATCAACAACCATGCCGCCAACTTTGTTAGTAGGAGAATCCTTTAACTTATACTCTGGATACTTTTCCTCTAAATTTAATAGTTCCCTATAATAATCATCATATTCTTGGTCAGTAATAGAGGGATTATCATTTACGTAATACTCCATACTTGCCTTATTTATTATGTCTGTTAATTCTTTTATTCTGTTTTTAATATCCATGTTATCACCTATGTTAATTATAACATAATTAAGCATATTTTTTGGTAACTTATGAAACGAAATATTTTAATACTACACAATAAAAAAGTATGTAACTTCTTTCAATTACACACCTTGTTTATTTTTTCTATTTAATTTTTCTTTTAATTCTTTATGAAAATATAACATAACACATCACCTAAGATAATTTTAGACTAATCATTCACAAAAGTCAAATAGTTGTGTATAATTAGTCTATTTTTTTAATTTTATCTACTTAAATCAAAATCATCTTCTTCAACAATTAAAATATTATTTCCTAATTTTAATTTAATATACTCATGTAAAGCTTTATAATTAAAAAACTAAGTAGCATTATTCACTATTTAGCTTCTTTTTTATCAACTTTTTTTAATATGCCGTGACTTTCGCGCACTTTATTTTCTATTTCTTCTTTTATCTTAGGATTATCCCTCAAAAAAGCCTTTGCGTTTTCTTTTCCTTGACCAATTTTCTCTCCCTTATAAGCGTACCACGCACCACTTTTATCTACGATTCCTATTTCTGAGGCCAAATCAAGCACCTCTGCTTCCCGTGAAACCCCTTGTCCGTACATAATTTCAACAGCAGCGGTCTTAAACGGCGGAGCAACCTTGTTTTTAACAACCTTTACGTTTGTTTTATTACCAATTACGTTATCTCCATTTTTAATTTGTTCTCCGCGTCTTACGTCTAGTCTTATCGTTGAATAAAACTTAAGTGCCCTTCCGCCTGGAGTAGTCTCAGGATTACCAAATAACACGCCAACCTTTTCTCTTAACTGGTTAATAAATATTGCTATCGTATTAGTTTTGCTAATCGTACCAGACAACTTTCTTAAGGCTTGACTCATTAATCTTGCCTGTAATCCTACGTGTGAGTCTCCCATCTCACCTTCTATTTCTGCCTGTGGAACAAGGGCCGCAACCGAATCAATTACAACGATACTAATGGCCTCACTTTTAACCAAAGCATCGCATATTTCTAAAGCTTGTTCTCCCGTATCCGGTTGAGACAATAAAAGCTCATTAATGTTAACCCCTAGATTCTTCGCGTAAACCGGGTCTAATGCGTGCTCCGCATCAATGAAAGCCGCTCTTCCTCCCGCTTTTTGCACCTCCGCAATTGCCTGCAATGCAAAGGTTGTTTTACCTGAAGATTCAGGTCCATAAATTTCTATTATTCTTCCTTTTGGGTATCCCCCTACTCCCAAAGCTATATCCAAAGTAAGGGAGCCACTCGACACAACATCTATCTCGTTATGTGTTTCGTCACCAAGCTTCATTACTGATCCTTTACCAAATTGTTTTTCAATGTCCGCAAGAACTTGTTCTAAAGTTTTATCCTTGTCAGCTACAGCTGCTTTTGCCATTTGTTATCCTCCAATCATTAATTACAATACAATTATATATGAAGAGAAAACAAAAATCAAGTGTTTTTGCGAACAATTGTTTGAATGTAGCTTTATTATTTATATAAAAAAAGCAATATTCCATTAACAAATTAGGAATTTTGCTTATTTTCTTCTTCAGTTTGCATTTTTTCTTCGCGTGCAAAAAGAAGTTCTTTATTAGCCAAATAGTATTGTACTCCCGAAATTACCGAGAATATCGTCGCAACCACGAGCAAGAAATCAGCGATGTCAACACCAAAAAGTTCAAACGGAAGATTATAACAAAGTGTTAAAAGTATTCCAACCATTAAAAACGCCGTTTTAATCTTACCAGATGAGATTGCCGCCACGACTTTTCCCTTGCTTGCCGCAAGCATTTTTATCGTGTCAACAACGGTGTCACGAAATATTATTATTACCGTTATTATCGGGGCAACGAAACCTTGCGCGGATAAAATTATTAAAGTTGAGTTAACTAACACCTTATCCGCAATGGCATCTACCAATTTTCCAAAGTCGGTTACCATGTTATACTTTCTGGCGATGAATCCATCTAAAAAGTCGGTTGCCGAGGCAATGGCAAAAATTATGGCCGCCACAAAGTACTTTGAATCAACCGTTATGGTGCCAATTAGTATTTTTGGAAATTCTACGTTTACCATGTAAAACGGAAAAAGTAAAACCGCAATTAAAACAACGGTTAAAAATATTCTAAACATCGTTAGTTTGTTAGCTACGTTCATAATACCACCCTCTTAATTCTCTAAATAAGTAATTTCGCTATTTTCATTTTTATCTGGATTAATGTATTCAGTAACAACTATATAGCCTATTAAAACAAGTAATAAAGCAATAATTAAAGAAACAATTATAGGAATAAGTTTAGACTTAGGCCTTTCTTCTACCGTATAAGGCGACACCACCTTTTTTTCGCCCATTTTTTCTTTTTGTTTTTCCTTGCTTGCACGCTCAATTTCCTTTATTGGAATCTTCGAGGTTTCTTCAAAGAAAAACTCGTTAAACTCATCCATTATCCGTTCTTCATCAAGTCCTAAATACTTAGCATAATCACGGATAAAACACTTTAAATAAAAAACGTCTTTAAAAACCTTTAAATTACCTTGCTCAATGTTTTCTATCTGAGATACCCTTAAGTTAAGGTCTTCAGCAGCCTCTTCTACGCTTACTCCATGCTCTTCCCTTGCTGCCTTTAACTCTTCACCAATCTCTTTCAAAACATTCACTCCTTTATCATTAATAATAGTTTTAATAAGCCACGTTCTGTACCGCAAAGGCGGCCGTAAACATTTATCTATACGTATCGTATTCCTGGATTCGTTCGTTTCCTTCACCAGGATTCCCCTACCAATATTTGGGTTTCTCACTTGCGGGGTTTACCAACGTTCCACCTTACTTGTTTCCAAGTAAAATCGTCACTATGGCACTTTATGCCTAATAAAGCCATATTCAAAAAGAACTTAGGCTTATTCGGCGCCGTTAGGCAAAGCCTACCAAAGGTTATTTATTCCCCTTGCACAAACACTACGTTCAATCACAGAAACGTGTGAGCGTGGACTTTCCTCTACTAAAAAACTTAGCAGCGTTTACGTAAAAACTATTTATTGATCCTCTTTATCATATATATATTTTTCCAGCTGTGATAAACGTCTTAAAATGTCTACGTTAGTAATTTCCTTTTCGCTTTTCTTAACGATGTCAATGTTCGCCTTAAGGTTTCTAAGCTCGTGCTTTAATTCCAAATTTTCTTGGGAAAGCTCTTTATTTTCGTTTTTTAATTCTCTTATGATGTTAATAAACTCCGTGTAATCTTTAATTATTTGGTCTAAATACTTATCTACCTCTTGAAGTCTGTACCCCCTGGTGTCAATCTTAAAATCCTTATCAAAGATATCTTGCGGGGTCAAAGCGATTCTACCATTAAACATATTTATCACCTCTGTAATAAACATTATCGCAATTATTTGAGCATTTGTCAATTTACACTTGTAAACACCCGTGTGTTATAAATAACGTAAAGTTACTTTTTCTTTCTTATTCGCCCGTAACATTTTACCAAATCATAAGATGATACCGAAAAACTAAAAGTAATAAAAGCGATGAAAAAGCTTTCGAAACTAATACCAAAAAACACGAAGAAAATAACTACGCTAAGTAATAATAAAATCCATATTATGTATTTAGTATCAACGTGTAAAGTCATCTTAATCGTGTTACCAAAAATGTTTAAAATAATCCAAACCGGTAAAATACTAGGAAATATTTTATAAACCGCCTTTATTTCATCAATCAATTAAATCACCTATCTAATTGTATGAAACATAATTAAATTTTCTTCAACTTTCGTGGTTTCTTCTATCATTTCGTCAATTAATATAAACATTAAAGTATGGTCCATTTTGTCCCTCCAAAAAAATATTAGCATAACTTATTAAAATTTTTTTCTTTTCGACAATACTTATCAAAAAGTTTATAAAATATATTTTATTTGTAGTATAATTATTTAAGGTGATGCAAGTATGGTCCATCATAACTTTACTAAATTTAGTGTAAACGCTAACAGCGGTCTTAAAAATGGTTACGCAAACCGGGGAATGGGACTTGAATACGACATAAATTTAGCTAATGAATATTATAGAATTAATGATATAGCTTACATATATAAAAAACCAACCCCGATAAAATTAGTTAAGGTTGACTATAAAAAAGGGGTCATCAAGGAAGCGTATTTTCAAACGCCATCAACCACCGATTACAATGGTATATACAAAGGTAAATACGTTGACTTCGAGGCTAAGGAAGTGGCTAGTAAAACAGCTTTTTCACTAGCTAACATTCACGAACACCAGATAAACCACTTGATTAACGTCTCGAAACACGGGGCCATAGCGTTTTTAATCGTTAGGTTTACCGCCCTTGATAAAACTTATTTTTTAAGTGTTTTTGAGCTTGAGGAATTTATTAAAAATTATAAAAGGAAGTCAATTCCGTTAAGTTTTTTTGAAAGTTATGGTAAAATTATTAAAGTAAAATATAGTCCTAGAATAGACTATCTTGAGATAATCGATAAATTATATTTTGGAGGTAATGAAAAATGATGAAAAAAAGACCCAAAACAAAAAGTACGGTAGCTAACAACATCAAGGCTAAAACCGAGATGGTAAAAAATAAAGTTACGAAAAACAGCAAGGGAAACAAAACAAAAATGAGCAAAAGAAAAAGAATCATCTTAAACGTATTGCTAGTTTGCGTAATTACTTTTGTTAGTTTAATTATGGTGTTTTTCGCTTACGTCATAATTAAGGCACCAGCCTTTAATCCTGACAACTTAAAATTTACCCAAATGTCAGAACTTTATGCTTCTGATGGTACCGTGTTTGCAAGATTGGGTAACGAAAATCGTACGGAAATAACCTATGACCAACTACCCGAGGTTTTGATAGACGCAATCGTCGCAACCGAAGACGCAAGGTTCTTCCAGCATAACGGATTTGACTTAGCGAGGTTTGTTAAGGCTAGTATCGGCCAAGTTTTAGGAAGAAATTCTGGTGGTGCTTCAACCTTAACCATGCAGATTGTAAAAAATAATTATACTTCAACGGTTGCCTCTGGGTTTGAGGGTATCGTAAGAAAGTTTACCGACATATACATGTCAATCTTTAAAGTTGAAAGAAAGTATACTAAAAAAGAAATATTAGAGTTCTACGTTAATGATTCGTACTTAGGTAACGGTGCATATGGCGTTGAACAAGCCTCTCAAAACTACTTTGGAAAATCAGTTAGTGACCTTAACTTAGCCGAAGCATCATTCATCGCCGGACTTTTTCAAGCTCCTTCTAGCTACGACCCATATAATTATCCTGATAAGGCCGAATCAAGAAGAAAAACCGTTTTATACCTAATGCAAAGACATGGGTACATAACGGAAGAAGAAAGAAAAATAGCAGAGGCCAAACCAATTACCTCGTACATAAAAACCGAAAGAACCAATAATGAATATTCTGAATACCAAGGATACATCGACACCGTCTTAGAAGAGTTAGAAGACGAATACCAATTAAATCCATACACTACCCCACTTAAAATTTACACGGCCATGAATAAAGATAAACAAGACTTTATTAACAAAGTAATGAATGGTGAGGCATGGACTTGGGAAAATGATTTAGTCCAGGCCGGAATCGTAATGACCGAGTCTGATACTGGTGAGGTAATTGCCGTTGGAGCCGGTAGAAATAAAGACTCAAAAAGATCATATAACTTTGCCACCCAAACCAATAAACAAATTGGTTCAACGGCAAAACCAATCTTTGATTATGGTCCTGCCGTTGAATACCTTGGCTGGGGTACGGTTAACTACATAAAAGATGAACCATGGACTTATACAAACGGTCCTTCGATGAATAACTCAGATGGTGGGTATAAAGGTGTGTTGCCGATGTATCAAGCACTAGGTTTATCAAGAAACGTTACTGCCCTTAAAACCTTCCAAGAAGTAAGTAGCAAAGCTGGAAATAGCAAAATAGCAGAGTTTGCAACCAGTTTAGGATTACAACCAGAAATAGAAAACGGACGATTACACGAAGCACACAGTATCGGTTCGTTTACCGGAACCAAAGAAAAGCCAAACAGTCCAATGACAATGGCTGGAGCATACCAAGCTTTCTCTAATGGCGGATATTACATCGAACCGCACACGATAAAAAAATTCGTTTACAAAGAAACTGAAGAAGTGGTAGATAACACCAAAGAAAAAGTTCAGGTAATGAAGGACTCTACCGCTTACATAATAAATTACGCACTTAGCTGGTCGGTTACTGACGGACTTGCTAAGAGTGCCGCCAACATAGGTGGCGTTCAGGTGGCCGCAAAAACTGGTACTAGTAACTTTGACGATGAAACAATAAGAGCTAACGGTTTATCAAGAAACGCAATAAATGATCTTTGGGTTTGTGGATACACACCAAAATACACGCTAACGTTTTGGTACGGATACGACAAAATATATAAAGAGCACTATAGTACCACGGCCGATTGGACAACACGTGATAGATTTTATAAAAATTTAGCTAATAACTTATTTGATAAAGATGGTAGTACGTTTGAAGTGCCTTCTAGCATTGAAGCTGTCCAAGTAGTAAAAAACTCAATTCCACTTAAATTAGCTAGTGCGAGTACGCCTGATAGTATGAAGGTAACTGGATACTTTAGAAAGGGAACGGCACCAGAAGAAACAAGTACTGATTTCGATACTTTACCTAGTGTTACAAACATAAAAAGCACGGTATCAGGCAATAAGGTTGAATTGAGCTGGAATGGCATAAGCGCTGAGGACATGTTAAACTTAAATGCCGATGAAAGCTTTGGAAGCCTAGGATACGATATCTACATAAAAGACGGGGACGCAGGGACTGAAACGTACGTTGGAACAACAACGCAAACAACTTATACTCATACAACTAACTACTCTAACCCGGTATACGTAATATATACGGCTTACGCTAACTATAAAACAAACAGAAGTAAAGGCGTTGAACACAAGGTAAAAGTAGCTACTGATTTCGATGTTAGAGCAAGTAACGAAACCATTGAAGAAGGGTCTGTTTTCGTTGATGACTTACCAATCGTGGTACTTTATAACTCGGTAGACGTAACTAGTGAAAGTAAAATAGAGTTAATCTCTGGTAAGGTTAATACCAGTTCGCCAGGAACTTATAAATTACAATATAAAGTTACTTATAACGGAAGCTCAAAAACGGTTACCAGGTCCGTTACGGTAACTCCTAAAGGCACCACGTCTTCTAGCACCACCTCAACAACAAATAGTAGTACTACACAATAAAAAAATCTCCTTTTGGAGATTTTTTTATTCCTCGTTAAGCCAATCATACTCATAACAATTAGAGTCCTTACCATCTTCTTCTTGTTTTTCCTTCTTTAATATATCATCGGGACTTTTAATCCCCCTTTTATTCCATTCATAAAGTATTTTATCGATGTACCTTAAGTTACTAACCCCATTAAATACCGCTTCTTTAAGGGCCGCTAAAATTAATTCCCTTTTAATGTTTGACTCTAACCAACCATTAATTATCTCATATTCCATTGGGGATAGCGTTCTTCCAAATTCTCTTTCAAACATATCATACATTTGAGAATTATCTGTTTCATTGTCCTCATCCTCCATCATCTTACTAAAAATAATCTCATAAAAGGAACTTATGTCTACCCTTTCTTCTAAAATTCCACTTTCGTTTTTTTCCATTTGAATAGCAAGGAGCCTTTTATCCTTAAGAAGGGAAATGGCATCTAAAAAATCTTTTTCCGTAAAGTTTAAACATTTGATTATTTTTTTATAATCAAATAAATCCTTATTCTTATGATTTAAAAAATATATAAGCAAAAAACAGGAGTTCATGTCAAGGCCTAGACTTTTGGCATAAACTAGCAAATACTTTGGCACGGTATAATGGTTTTCTATTTTTATTTCGTCCATAAGTAATTTCTTTAGCATTTTATCACCTCTTCTTATAAATTTGAATAATTATTAAGCAAATACTTCTTTATGTCATCTTCACTGTTAACAAGCTTTTTTAATACCACTTTTCTTTCTATATCATTTATAATTTTTTTAACCAAGGATTTATCATTTAATTCTAAATAATCTATTATCTGTTTTCCGTTCATGGCTAAATCAGAAGTTTTTTTAATTGGTAATGAATCAAAATGATCATATATATTAACCTCATCTATTTTAAGGATTTGAGCAGCTATATAGCACACGTAAGTACCTTCCCTATAGATTTCCCAATCACTTATGTTTCCGTCGTTAACAACCTTTTTAATGGCTTTTAAATACGTTTTTTCATTACTCGTAAACTGATACTTATCATCGGGACTAACCTGAGCCCATATCCCTATCGGATCATTTGTTCTAACAACTTTTCTACTTAAATCAATGCCAAGATAATCAGAAAGTCCGAAATACCTTAATAAATCCATTCCTAAGTTTACGTTAGGAGACGAAAATATACGGTTAAGTTCCTGCTTCTTACGATAATAAGAAAGTCCTTTTAAATTCCCACGATAAGTAAAGATAGCCTCTTTTAACCCGTCATCTAAGGAAAAATTAAGCTCGGTTGCAAAACGAATCGCCCTCAAGATTCTAAGAGAGTCTTCTTTCAAACGCTTATCAGCACTTCCAACCACTCTTATCATCTTGTCTTTAATATCTTTGATTCCATCCAATAAATCAATTATTTTACCATTTAAGTCCATGCACAAAGTATTCATGGTAAAATCTCTTCTTTTTAAGTCAATTATTAACTTATCAGTATACATTATCTTAGAAGGTTTTCTTTTGTCTTCATACTCAAAGTCCATTCGGTAAGTAGTTATTTCAAAGTTAACTTTCTTATAATTTAAATGAACCGAACCATACTGCTCAAAAGGTAACCTAACCTCCTTAAATATTTCTTGTATTTGCTTTGGCGTAGCGTTAGTACACACGTCAACATCTGCGCTTTTTTTGCCTAATACATAGTCTCTAACAAAACCACCAACCAAGTATGCTTCATATCCGTTATCATTAAATATTTTCAACAATTCTAAAGCTTTATCAAACAAAGTTAATCACCTTTTTTATTATAACATCTTTACAAAGAAAAAAACCATTTTCATGGTTTTTCTATTACTTATTTACAGCTTCTTTTAATTTAGAACCAGCTTTGAAAGTAACTGCTGTTCTAGCTGCAATCTTAACTGTTTCACCAGTTCTTGGATTACGTCCTTCTCTTGCGTCTCTTTTTGAAGTAGCAAAAGTTCCAAATCCAACTAAAGCAACCTTTTCACCTTTTTTTAAAGCTTCAGTAATGCTTTCAGTAGTAGCTTCTAAAGCACGAGCTGCATCAGCTTTTGTTAAACCGGCTTTTTCAGCAATCATTTCTACTAATTGTTGTTTTGACATAATAAAAACCTCCATATTTATGTTCATTCATAAGCTACCTTGCTTACAATATAAGCGTACCATTTTTAAATAAATAATTCAAGTATTTTAAGCATAAAAATTTGATTTTTCTCTTATTTTTTAAGGATTTTTTGTGCTTTTTAACCTTAATTCCACAACTAAGCGTTTTCTTTTGTCTTTCTTATCACAAGTAACTAATAATAATTTTCCAGAATTTTCCTCTTCTTTTAAAATGAAAAGGTTTTCCTCATCAACTAAATAGGTACCATAAACCACGTAAACATAAATAATATCTTTTATGTAAAGATAAGCTAAATCATTTTTCTTAAGCGATTCTAAACGGTTAAAATAAGTGCCTATCCCCATTCCTGAATGCCCAAAAATAACTATCTTATCATTAGGTATCAAGTGCTTGTAATAAACCAACCCATCATCAAGATTTTTATAATCATCCTCAGCCTTAATAACCAGGTTCTCTAAGTTTATTTTCTCAATTTTTAGTACACAACTTTCATCACGTTTAAAACTAGAATTATTTTGATAATAACCATTTACTTTTACTTGTTCATTTATATCAAACATAATTTTATTATACACGTTAAAGATAATGATAAAACTAGTTATGATAAACACAAAACTAATTAACTTTTTTTTCATAAAATAATCCTATCATACTTAAAACGTTTAATATTGCCACAAAAATAATGAAACTACTTTTTCCAGTTTTGGGAAGTTTCGGTACTGTAGGCTCTGGTAATTTGTGATTAACCAAGGTGATTTCATTTAATAAACCATCCGTATCAACCGTAATTAAAGTATCTTTTACTTTATCAACTCCGGGCATAGTATCCATTTGTTTTATAACGTATTTCCCGTATGGCAGAACTATCTCTATTTTTCCCTCTTCGTTAGTTTGATAGGTTCCAATTAAATTTTCTTTGTCATCAAAGACCCCAAACGTTATGTTTTGTTCTGGTGCATAAGACCCGTCACTAATTTCTAATACTTTGGTTATTATTATTTTATTTTCAATTATTTTTTCATCAAAAGTTATGGTTATAGACATTTGAGAGCTTGCTAAAAAGGTTCTTGAAATAGTTTTACTAACGGTATATCCCTCACTTGCCTTTATTTCTTTTATGGAGTAATTTCCCTTCGGTAGTCTGTCAAAAACAATCATGCCATCTTCATTTGTTTCTTTGGTTTGTAGTAGTTTTCCAGAAGCATCATAAACGGCGTATACGGCACCTTTTAGGCTGGCATAAGATGAGGAAGGTGTTTTACTGTTAGTATCTTTATCAATCTTATCAACTATTATTTTTCCGTAATCGCCACGAACTAAGTAATCACTAGAATAATTATAACCAGCCTCAAAGCTTCCGATTGTTTGGTAACCCGATTTATAGTAAAACCTTATCTTAGAATCACCGTTTTTTCTTGATAAAGTAAAAGTATTATCACCTTCATTAACTTTAATTTTTATCGTGTTATTTTCTTTTTCAACCAAAGTGTTAGGGTTCGTTACATCATAATCCTTTAAAACGTTATTAGCATCGTCAAGCTCTATTTCGTCACCTACGATATAATCGTCTTTAAAGTTAAATTTAGGTGGTGTTTCATAATTATTAACCAGATTTAAAATCACTTTTTTTTCGCGCGATACATCAATTACGTTTCCTCCGTACTTCGCATCACTAAACCATACGTTATCAACTCCCATGTGCTCCCATATTAACTCTTGAGCGGCCATGTAATACCTTTTGTCATCATGAGAAGGATACTTATAACCATAGTATCCAACTAAACTAATATATTTAGTGTCTATACTTCCAAGAGGTGTTTGCGAAACATCTAAAGTTGAATTATAGTATGATGCTTTATCCGCTAAAACACCTGGCTCTATGCAGTAAGCTATAACGCCATTTGCGGTAATAATAGCAAGATTAGTTACATAATCTTCCCCGTTTCTTTCCTGGTGTACGAAAACGTTTCTATCGAGCTCCCAGTCGATAAAAGTATCATTATCTGCCGCCATTATTTTTAATGGTAACAACAAAAATACCAAACTAATTATAATGCAAAACAATTTATTTTTCATAATTATCTCCTTTCACGCTAGATACACTAACATAAAGGAAACAAATTACATAATTACAATAACTTAATAATTAGAAAAGTATTATTACAAAAATAATCTATATAATTTAAAAAAATAAAAGGTTGAGTTATAAAAAATACAGAAATTTAATTTCTGTATTTCAATCCAAATATTTCGACAAATTATATATCTAATGAAAAACTATCGCTATATTTTTTGGGACTTATTATTTCCCCAGCTTTAGTTTCTTTCCATCCAATAAACTTATGTGACCATAATGATAGCTCGCTCGCACTTTTACCTTTTAATTTATTTTTTACCTTATTCATACATTTAACTTCTTCATCGAAAAAGAAATTCAAATCTACCAAAGCATTAGACAAATAAACATCTGCTTTGTCCTCTTCTATAGCAGGATCAATAGTTATGTAGTTATTATGTAATAAGTAATTAATAATCCATTTATAATTATCAATTATAGGTCCATGGGTCCCGTTAGCATAATTTAAGGTAGTAATTTTATACCCATACTCTTTGTAATTTTCAAAATCAAGGGCGAACATATTCTTCATTATCTGAGTTTTACCAAGTGGATTATTATTTAAAATATAGAGAAAGGTATTTATGGTTTTAACGTGCTCAAATAATTTGGCCCTTTTTAAAATGAGATAGTAATCATCTTTTAATCTTTCTTTGTTTTCATTTAATATTTTTATAAATTCTGAGGGATTATTTTTTAATTTTTTGTATGTGTCAACATATTCTTTTTGAGGAAAAGATTCTTCATTTTCATACCTTGCAATTGTTTTTTTACCCCAACCAAGAAGCTTTGCAAATAATTCTTGTGAAAGATTATAGCTTTGTCTTATTAATTTAAAATCAGAAAAAATTAAATTATATTTTTTTAAATATTCAGCATGTATTTTTTTAATAGAATCATTACCCTCTATAAAAATTTCATTATTACAATTGGGACAAATATATATGTTTTCTTTAACTTCAACATCATCACCATTTACTTTATATATATTCTTTACTTTTTTTAACGTAGGATAAACATCTTTATCACACCCAAAACAATATTCTTTTTTCATTTTTCTCTTCCTTTCTAATTTATATTACTTTCATGAAATGATAAACATACTAATATATCATTATTATTACTAGTTCTTAAAGTTAATTTTATATATACGGCTTTACCATTTATTTCCTTAATAAATTCAAAAATCTCCGAATTAAAATCTCTTCTATAATCATTATCTTCTGATACATCTATACATTCACTTTCTTCTAAGTCTAAAACATAATTCCATACATCCTCTATTTTTACAATTCCAATATCAATAATAGCTTGTTTATAATTAATAATTTCGCCATTAATCTCATAATCTCTAGGAACAATGGTTCTTTTGCGGCTTTTTATCAAATCTTTACTTATTTTCAAAAAATGTCGTAATGCCGTTTCATCTAAAGTTGATAACACATTTTACTCCTTTCCATAAGTATATTTGTACTGCTATAAATAATTTTATCACAAATATCATTTGATGTCAATTGTCTCCATTTACTCTATTTAAAAAAACATAGCTATAAAACTATGATTTTTTAAACACCAAAAATTTACTTATTATATAATTTAATACTATTTGCATAGCCTGACATATTAAGGTAAATAAAATTACCCAAGAATCTGAATCAAGCCTTAATAAAGTTACGAAAAACCACATTATAAACATTTGAATTAACTGCGTAAATACCCTTCCTTTAACAAAATCAAATGCTTCTTTAGCTTGTTTCTTACCTTTAACTTTACTTTTAAACACAAATGCTCTGTTTGTAAAGTAAGCAAACAAAACTGCTAAAAACCAAGATATTACTTCCGCTATTTGTAATTGTACACCATCTGTTTGATCCAAAACGGTAAATAGTAACAATAATTTAGAACCTACTCCAATAATCGTTGTTAAGCCACCGATAATCAAATAATTTATTATTTCTTCATATTTTTTGTATAAACTAAATAACTTTTTCACAACTTGTTCCTTTCCAAATTATTTATTAAACGAAATAACTTAGCGTTTTGCAAAGCTCATTATAACAATTCCTATAATAATAATCAAAGCTCCAATTAAACTTTGAACATCAACATTTTCTTTAAACACTATATATCCTACACACATTATTAATATCTGTGATATACCAGTTACTATTGGTACCATAACAGATAAATCATATTTAACTAATAATCTCTGCCATAGTAAAAAACTTACCAAATAAAAGCAAAAACCTAATAACGTAATCCATCCTATTTTAAAATTAACGCCTTTTACTAAACTTATCTTTAGAGAATCCCCACCTAATTTCATGAATGTTATTCCACAAGTGGTGAAAAAAATATAAATTATAGTTAAAAAATATTTCATCATTTTTTCAATTCCTCTTCAACACAATTAAACGCTTCTTTTATAACGTCATCCATATCATAATATTTATAATCAGCTAACCTACCACCAAATATAACATTCTTTTCATTCTTTGCTAATTTTCTATATTCTTCTGCTAATTTATTATTTTTTTCATCGTTAATTACGTAATAAGCTTCTTTAGACGGATCCCAGTCATCTGGATACTCATATGTAACTACCGTTTTATCACTAACGCTGGTGCTATCAAAGTGTTTATGCTCAATTACACGAGTATATTTTTGATCATGCCCCGTATAATTAACAACGGCGTTCCCTTGATAATTTTCAACATCATAGATTTTAGTATCAAATTTTAATGATCTATATTCTAGTCTTCCTAATTTAAAGTCAAAGTACTCATCTAGCATACCTGTATACACAATTTTTTCAGCCATATTATTAAACTTCTCTTTATCACTAAAATAATTAGTATTTAATTTAACTTCTATTCCATCTAACATAGCTTCAACAAGCTTTGTGTATCCTCCTATTGGAATTCCTTGATATTTGTCATTAAAATAATTGTTATCATAAGTAAATCTTACTGGTAATCTTTTAATAATAAAAGATGGTAATTCTGTACAATCTCTATTCCATTGTTTTTCTGTATAACCTTTTACTAGCTTTTCATAAATAGTTCTTCCTACCAACGAAATAGCTTGTTCTTCAAGATTTTCTGGCTCTTTTTCATTTAACTCTTGCTTTTCCTCTTCGATATGTCTTTTAGCATCCTCAGGAGTAATAACATCACTCCATAATTTAGAGAAAGTATTCATATTAAATGGCATATTATAAACTTCATTTCCAATTCTTGCAATTGGAGAGTTAGTAAATCTATTGAATTCTACAAAAGAATTTACATAATTCCATACATCCTTATAATCAGTATGGAAAATATGCGCTCCATACTTATGAACGTGAATACCCTCTATATCCTCAGTATAAACGTTTCCGGCAATATTTGGCCTTTTATCAATTACCAATACCTTTTTACCGTTTTCTTTTAGTTTATTGGCAACGGTAGCGCCATATAAACCTGCTCCTACAATTAGATAATCATATTTTTTATTTTTCACCATTTAATATCAACTCCAAACGTCTTAATCATAAATTTATACAAACTAATAAATAATCTAAAAAGTCCTAAATTATAAAAAACTTTAACAATCCATAATTTGAAATTAGTACCTTTATTTTTTATGACATAATATAATTTTGTATAATCTGTGTTTTTCCAATTTGTAAAATTGTTATACAAAAATTTTTCATTTTCTTTTAATGCATTTTTAAAATCCAATGTTTTGTCTTCTGACACACGATACATCAAAGAAACACCTAAATGTAGGAAAGCGTTTGCATCAACATAATCAAGTAATTCAGGTCTCTCTTTTTCGTATAAATTTCTTACCTCAACCATTGCTTTATAAGTTGAATCTAATAATTCTTTTTTTACTGTATTTATAATAGAATCTTTTCTTACCATATAATAAACTAAACTATCAGGTATAAATACTATCTTTTTTGCATTAATATATATTAATTGCAAAAACATCATATCATCTAAAACTTTGGGAACATTCTTCATCTGATACATTTTTTTTAACAATTCAGCTTTATATATCTTATTCCAAGGAGCACCATTCATCTCCAAAAGAGCACCCGGATTTTTTTCAATTATTATTTCTTTTGTTTCTGGTTTACACATTTCACGAGAATATCTTTTCATAGTATCTAAATCTATTCTATCAAAACCACAAACAGAGATATCTGCTTTTTTATTTTTTGCATTTTTATACAACTTTTCAGCGTAATCTAAAGCAACATAGTCATCACTATCTACAAAACCTATAAATTCACCAGTTGCTTTCTTAACTCCGTCCATACGTCCTTTCCATACGCCTTCATTTTTTTTATCAATAATAACAATTTTATCTGGAAATTTTTTCTTATAATCCTTTAATATATTTAAGCAATTATCAGGAGAACCATCATTAATACAAATTATTTCAATATCCTTTAGAGTTTGATTTACCAATGAATCTAAACACCTTGGCAAATATTTTTCAACATTATAGCAAGGAACTATTATGCTTAATTTTTTCTTTTCAATATTTTTACTTTTCATTTTACCACCAACTAAATTATACAATATACTTATAAACATATCAAGATTATTATCCATTATAAAAAAGATGACTAAAATTTTAAATCTTAATCATCTTTTTTATTCCTGCCTATATTTTCCCTTAATATTGCAATATTCTGTGCTAAATCTGTTATTTTTTCTTGTTGTTCGGCAATCCTCTTGCTGTTTCTAAAATTAATGAACAAAAGGAAAACTATACAAATAAGGAAAAGCAATGACGGTGAATAACTTATCCCAAGAAAAACTGCTAAATTATCAAATATTTTTGGAAAAATAGCGAATACGAGCATTACAAACGATGCCATCATCCACCAAAAGCTTTCTTTTATGGAAAATTTATTTTTTCTTACAACCGAAACAACATATATAATAGCAGCAACCGCAACAATTACGAAATAAATCCTTTTCACTATTCATCCCTCCTAAAACCTCTAATTAGTATAAAAGCTATAGAATAAGTAACATTTATCATGTATTTTATTGGCTTTATAATACCACCATGCATGCTTACTCCATCATCACATTCTTTCATTTTCACAGCCACTTCTTCAATCTTATATCCATCTAACAGCATTTCAATTATCAAATTAGCATCAGGAAATTCCGGATATTTTCCCATTTGTGAATAACGTTCAATTACGTTTCTATCTAATAATTGGAATCCTGAAGTTGGATCAGTTATTTTCTTTTTACAAAATAACTTGATTATAACTGAAAACATTTTTGTTCCAACCCTTCTAAAGAAAGGATGTTTATATCCGGTTTTTTCTAAGAATCTAGAACCTATAACTATGTTAGCGTCTGTCTCTTTCATCTTTTTAAATAATTTCTTAACCTCACTAGATAAATGCTGTCCGTCAGCGTCAAATTGTATAACGTAATCATAACCGTTTTCATACGCGTATTTAATACCCGTTTGAACCGCCATCGCATATCCCATGTTAAACGGAACATTAAGGCATGTAACTCCCATGCTTTCTACGATTTCTTTAGTGTTATCCTTCGAACAATCATTTGTAACAACAATGTCAGAATCAGGCATGTTTTTTCTAATGTCTTTTATTACTTTTTCAATATGTTTTGATTCATTATAAGCTGGTATCACGAATATAGAATTTTTTTCCGTAACTTTCTTTTTCTTAAAATCTTTGTTTGAATTTTCATTGATTAAAGGGTTACTTTTATTTTTAGGAATTAGTAATATTATAATTCCTAAAACAGCTGATGGAAAAGCAGCATAAGCATAACGATCAATTATTGCTCCGGTAGCAGCATGAAACATAACATGTAAAAAAGCAGAACCAAATAAAATAGTTAAAACAAAATAAACTTCACTTTTCTTATTTTTAATGAACATAATAAACGATATTATAGCCAACGGGAACGTTAACAACATAACCATTTTAAATAAATCTAAATAAAATTCTGAAGTATTACTAACAATTGTATCTAGTGCATCATCTTCTTTATTTAAAGAACAATAAGAACTACTATACTTTACATCCTCTCGTTCATAAACTGATTCATCCCATCCAGGATATTTCCACCAACATTTATATCCTTTTCCATAAGTGGATAATCCAATACTCTTATTTTCACTTTCATAATCCATTCCAAAACCTTTACCAGCAATATAATTGTTATTAATTACTGATGTAGGGTATAAGTTAATGGTGGCCATATAGTTCCTATAATACGATAAAATAGTATATTTCGGATTTTCTAGCGTATTTTCTAACAAGAATTTTATGCCATCAAACGTAGTCATTCCGTTTTCATCGGTAATTATGACGGCGGTTTTAATCACCCTTCCATCATTAGAATAAACCTCATACAGCTTAACTTGATTACACCAGTTTTTAGTTGATTTAGATAATGATAGTATCTCACTTTTTTCATCTTCACTAAGAAGAGAGCTTTTTATATAGCTTGTGCTGCAAAATTTCTCTTTTGGCACTTCGTTATAATAAGGTGCTAAACTATTTACAATTCCTTTAGAAAGAAATCCTTGGGTACTATTACTAGCTTCAACGTCAACACCGTTATTTTTTAATATGTTATTCCAGATGAAAATGGAAATAAACATTACTAGGCATCCAATTAATAAGGTAATAACTTTTTCTAAGAATATCTTCCAACTTTTATGATAAATACCTGACAAAACTGAACCAATTCCAATTATGAAGAAAATAATAGCCATGTAAGGTTGCTTTAAAAACCACATAAAAGTAATAATAAAAGCAAATAGTATTGTATACAAAATAGACTTTTTCCTAGAAGTTTTCCATGATACATCCTTCCATAAATAAGCAAAATAAGTTGTAAGCAATATTATTCCGGGGGCTATTGTTTCAGTTAATAGTGAATGGGAATAACCAATTATAATAGGATTTAACATTATTAGAAAAATAAACAATATCCAATAAATACAATTACTATGATTTTTATTATATTTTTTCAAAAGAGAATTTAAGATTAAGGCTGCACTTCCAATTAAAATTAAATAAAAAGCAAAAAATCCTATTAATAATCCTACTGAATTTTCACCAAATAAATGTTTAAACAAATATAACAATATTGGAAAAGTCGGTCCTCTTGTAATTGACCATTCAGATAACGATGTATCTCCATCAAGAATCTGAGTATATAAAAGATATTGTGAACTATCTGGTGTAATTACTAGTGGAAACTGAAAATATATTATTCCTAAAACGAATGCTAATATAAATACGAAAATTAAAATTTTAACGTTTATTTTTTCCTTTAACTTATTTAACATATTTTCACCTCTTCAAATTCATATTAAAAAACTTTTTAAATTCAAGGACGATTTTATCCCAATCCCATTTTTTTATTTGGGTTAAATTCTCATTACTTAATTCCGTTAATAAGTCACGGTTATTTATAAGCTTTTTAATTTTATCTTTTACCGCCTCTTTAGAACGTTCTTTAAGAATGAAATTCTTTTGCTTTTTTCCAAAGGCTTGCGCCACAACACCAACGTCTGTTGAAATTATTGGAACCCCACAAGCCATCGCTTCTAAAACGGGATTCGGAGTTCCCTCAACTTTTGAAACGCATACGCACACATCAATTTTACCATAATATCCTGGCATTTCATCATGTGGTATCATTTTTTCTTGCCGGTCCGCAAAATTACATTCTATTGGATATCCTTCTTCTATTAATTCATTTAAAGCCGGCTTTAGTATCGTATTAAAACCTTTAAAATCTTCAATTTCAGAAGACCACGCACTATTTCCAACCCAGCCAATAACTAATTTTTTTTGCTTTGAAAACCTTCCTAAATTCATAGGTTTAAATAATTTTAAATCCACTCCATCAGTAACAATCATTTGTGGCTTTTTAGTGATTCTAGAATCACTCTCGTAAATTTGCATTAATTTACGAGAAGAGACCGTATAATTTTTACAACAATCTAAAATACGATTAGTAAAATCAACGTTATCTAAATATAAATGATCATAAACTGCCGTAGTAATATTTTGATTTTTCACATACAGTTCATAAAAGGTATCATAGTCCATCCCGCACTGCTTGATATACCACTCCATGTCTTTTATAAAAGATAAATGTCCTCTCCAAAAGAAGTGAATTAAATCAAATTTTTTAAGATAAAATAAAGCTTGGACAATGTTATTATTTAATAACTCTAAAGATATTATCTCAAAGTCATAATCCTTTTTTAACCTTTCTTTAACAATGTTAGCAATGTTCCAAAAGCACCAATTTTCAACATCAACAACCAAAGCTATTTTAGGCTTAGCGTTATTAGTATGCTTATGGGCGATTATGCCTAATTCTTTTTGCCTGTTTTCAATCCACTTTTCAACGTTTGCATCCCATATTTTGAACCCTCTTTTCCGTTCAAAATAATCGGCAGACTCTTTTAAAACTCCTTTACTAAACCTTGTTTTTTCATATTCTAATGACTCTTCATCAACGCTTATAGTATGATCGTGAACAAGACTTAACGTATCGCAATTTCCTATTTTTAATCCTTTATTAAATATTGTTATCGAAAAATCAATATCTTCAAAGCCGATGAACATATTATCATCAAACATACCGCACTCTATGAAAGCGTCTTTATTTAAAACGGAAGCTCCGCCTAACAAAAACGTTGACATGCTTGGTTTTATACTGTAATCCTCGCTAACACGGCACTGTTCAAACATCGAACCTCCGCCAACTAAAAGTCCATCCGAATTATAATCAGAATACAAGGAACCACCATTTGAAAATATCGTCTTTTTATCTTCGGATAACAAAGGTAAATTTAAAAACTTAAGGCCAAACATAGAAATCATGTTATATATTGATGGTATTGGGTTATCAATAAAGTAAATATCATTATCTAGGTTCATTATCCAATCAGTTTCAACGTAATTAACGCTTTTGTTTCTACCACCAGCAACTCCATAATTTTTATCAAAAATGACGTGCTTAACATCAAAATTAAATTTTGAAATAAAATGTTTTATTTTATCACTTTCTTTTTTTATAGAACCATTATCAGCAATTAATATTTTCCCTTTATATCCCTGTAAATTCTCACTTATAGAGTCTAGTAATTTAATCGTGGCATCAGCGCGGTTATAAGTTAAAATTACAATGGTTAAATTTTCACCATTAATTCCTATATTGGAATTTTTATATAGCATAAAATCATATTTTGAATATCCGTAGCTTATTGATTTTATAGAGCTAGATAATTTATTTTCACTCATGCTTGCCTCTTTTAACTTTTCTTAACCCGCGATACAATATACTTTTTTTCATTCTATCAATAATTGGAAAAAATTTCTCATATTTTTTTCTTTCTTCCAAAAGAGCGTCATAAGCCTCTTTAAGACCAACATTAATTTTTTTCAATTCTACGTTTTCAGCCATTAGAACCTTATTAAGAACTTGTTCATTTTCTAGGTTTTTACTTAATTCTTTAACGTCTTGTTTCTTTTCCATTATACACCTCAATCGTTTATAATCAGTTTAATGTCCCTCATAAAATAAATAGCTTTTTGAATGCTACCTAATAAACCTTTCTAAGCTTTCCTTTGCTTGCTTGTCATATTTAGTCTTCCACTTAGTATACATTTTCATGATTTCTTCTTTATTACTTAAAACTAACTCTATTTTATTTTTTATCTCAATTATATTGTCGGGAGCACTAACTACTAAGTATTTTTCTAATTCGGTACCTTCCCAATAATGATGATTATTGGCCGTTATGCAGGGAACTCCCAATTCCATGCTCTCTAGTGGTAATAAAGGTGCACACTCAACAAAAGTAACATAAATATTAATATCATTACCAGCAATTCTTTTTAACAATTCATCACGAGGAATTGGTTTACTTTCTCCTATAACATTAGCGCCTATTAAAGATGCGAATTCTATCGTTTTTGTCGTTCTTGGAACACAATCTATTAAATGATTTTTAATCATGCTGGCCGCCGATAATTGATTATAAAAATTTTTAACCCATCTATCACCAGAAGCATACACTCCTATTTTAACATTTTTATTATTACTCTCTAATACCTTATACTTATTTTTATCCATTGATAAAGTATTCATTACAAATTCACAATTAACGTTTTTTGTCCTATAAAATTCATACATACTTTTTTTAACAAAACCAATGGATTCTATAATTCCATACCTACAATACTCAATAATGGTTCTTAAAGTGTTCCAATCATATTCTTCAACGTTCATGGCGTTACTACCATGCCATACAACTTTAATTCTTTGTTTAGGATTCTTTTCTTTTAATACTTCTATTAGTTTTGTCCAGGATAAATCAAAAGCGCTGAAAATTATAAGGCGAGGTTTCTTTTTAAATATTTCATCTGCATAATAATTTATTACGTCAGTATCAAACAAAGCGTTTATGCCGATGGCACCTTCAAACATTTCCTTTGTTGCGTAAGAAGTTCCTAACCATCCTTTGCGATAAAAGGTAAGCACTTGATTCTTTTTGATTTTCTTTAAATTATCATCTAGTATTTTCTTATTTTCCTCAAAATATTTTAGTTTTTTTTCTTTTGATCTTTTAATAACTAAAGGAAATAAAACAAGCTTTCCTAATCTTTTTACGTTTCTTTTTGCTTCTCTAGACAAATTTATAAACCTTTGTCCATTTTCTTTGCCTAATAGTCTAAAAATTTTATTTTCTCTTTGTTCTGCCTTAGGAATCCAACTTGCATCATAGTAATGAATCATACAAGTATTGTTGGTAAAAACGTTATCTTGCCTATCGTATGAGTATGGATAAAAATACTCCCTTGGATAAATAACTACGTTATGTGATAGCTTTTGAATTTTTTTACCACCAATAATAAAATTATCACTTCCCACTAAATCGGTAATAATTTTCGGAATGCTGTACGCGTACGCATTTTGAGAATCAAATCCATCACAAGAACGATAAAATTTTAATAGCTTAGTTGATAAATAACTTTTAGGTTCTTTTTCGTACCAAACACCAACCGCTATCTTACCAGAGTCTTCCACTCCTAAAAAAGTATCATTTTCAAATAAAAAATCTATGTTTTTTATTACTTCCATATCCGTATCAAAATAAATTCCACCCATTTCATTAAGCGCTTTAGTTCTTACGTAGTCAGCTACAAAAGCCCATTTTTTGCTTTCATATGCTTGCTTTATAAAAGGGCATTCATTCAAATCAACGTTGCTTTCGTTCCATTCAATAATTTTATATTCAGGAAGAAATTTTTTCCAACTTTTTATACATTTTTTTGCAAGTTTAGGAAGTGGTTTTCCCCCAAACCAACAATAATGAATATACTTGTTCATGTTACCTCCTACTGCATTTGTTTTTTATAATATTCATCACATATTTTATTTGTATCACCAATCTTAACTACTTTTCCGTGTTCTAGCCACACAACTTTAGTGCATAAATCCTTTATTGATTGTAGTGAGTGAGAAACGTACAAAACCGTCGTTCCGCCTTCAATCATTTCCATCATTTTATGCTTACTTTTCTCTTGGAATTTAATGTCACCTACTGACAATATTTCATCTACGATTAATATTTCTGGGTTAACTATCGTTGCAATGGAAAAGGCAAGTTTAGCAGTCATACCAGAAGAAAAATTTTTAACCGGAACGTCTAAAAAATCTTTAAGTTCAGAAAATTCAACTATCTCATCAAACTTTTCGTTTAAAAACTTCTTTGAGTATCCAAGAATTGCACCATTTAAGTAAATGTTTTCTCTTGCGGTTAAATTTCCATCAAAGCCCGCTCCAAGTTCTATCATGGGTGATATAACCCCATCCACGGTAACTTTTCCAGACGTTGGTTTCATAACGCCACTTACCACTTTTAACAAAGTTGATTTACCAGCTCCATTACTTCCAATAAGTCCAACAACTTCTCCTTTATCAACGGTAAAGGATACATTTTTAAGAGCCCAAAAATCATCATTTTTCTTTTTCTTCTTTTGGGTAAATATATTTACAAAGGCTTGTTTCAAAGAAAAATCTTTTTCAATTGCAAGATTAAACTTCATTGAAACGTTATCTATCTTAATCATCTTTTTACCTCCTAAACATAATAAATGAATTTATCTTGTTTTTTCTTAAAAACAAAAGCTCCAATTGCAAGCATTCCAACCCCAATCAATCCTAATATACCAAGGGTAGCGAATGATGGCATCTGCTCATACACAACGATACTACGTGCCGCGTTCAAAAACTGATATAACGGATTAAAGTGCATTAACATCTGCAACTTTACCGGTAATATTTCTATACTATAAAACACAGGAGTCAAATAGTTCCATAAGGTTAAAACAATTCCGTATATATGCCATATGTCTCTTAAAAATACTGATATGCAAGAAAGTAAAAAGCCCATGCCCAAAGTAAATAAAAACATGCAGAAGAATATGTATGGCAAAAGTAAATAATACCAGTTAAAATGGCAAGGATAATCACCTAAACCAACGTATGATAAAGCAATAATTATTAGCCATGGTATCAAAGTAAGTAAAAAATCTATTCCAACAAACAAGCATTTAGCAACCGGAAAAATATACTTTGGTATGTATACTTTATTTATTAAAGGAAAATTTTCAACAACTGAGGTCATTGCCATGTTTGAGGCCTGACTAAAATAATTAAACATAATAATACCAGTCATCAAATAAACTATGTAGTTTACTCCTTCTACTTTAAACTTAAACATCTGCGAAAAAACAACCGCCATAACAGCCATTGTTAAAATGGGATTAAGAAGACTCCATAATATTCCTAATACCGACCTTTTATATTTAACTTTAAAATCCCTGGAAATTAATTGTGTCGTTAAAAACCAATATCGCTTAAAGTTACCCCAAATATTTTTAACTGCTGTCATCAAAACACTCCTTTTATATTTATCTATATTTATAATTATAACACACTAACCGTAATAACAAAAGAAAAAGAGGCAATAAAAGCCTCTTTGTTACCATTTAATTAAGGTATACAACTTCGTTAAAGCTTGGCTTCCTTCGACAATTCTCTTTAACCTACTTCTTTTTTTCCATATTTTATTATACCTCCAACATGGAAATTTTTTATTTAGATAATTAAAAGCCGTATCAATGAATTTAAAAGCCGTTTGTTTATTTTTTTGATTCTTCTGCTGAAGGGTGTACCTAAATATCGTTCTCATGTTTAAGAACTCGGCCCATTCTTTTATGTCATCATAATATTTTAAATTTTCTAAGTAATTATTAACTATATCCAAAACTTTTAACACGTCAAACACTTTGTCATTCATGGTTGTTGTTTGACTATTATCATGAATTACATAATTATAATAAGTATCATTTATCTTACCAATTTTTTTAGCACTCGCAATTAATTTAGGAATAACCGCTAAATCTTCATATTTATAAACTTCAGAAAATCTAACATTCTCATCTTTAAATAAATTCTTTGAAAACAACTTATTAGCTGGTCCCATATTTATCGCTAATAATAAGTTTGGATTATCTTTTAAACTTCCAAAAGAAAAATCATCTATTTTTTCATAACCAATGCAACTTTCCTGATCATTAACCTTTTTCAAGTTGCAAACAACCATATCTAATTTCTCTTTCTTGGCAAATAAATACATTTTCTCTAGATTATCCAAGTCCAAATAATCATCACTATCGATAAAAGAAATAAACTCCCCACTTGCTTTTTTTATTCCAAGGTTTCGATTGTATCCTATTCCTTGGTTAGTTTTGTTGTGGATAACTTTTATGTTCGCATGCTTTTTTTCATACTCATTTATTATAGCCCGTGAATTATCAGTAGACTTATCGTCAATTACTATTATTTCAACTTCCTTTAAAGTTTGGTTAACCAAACTATCCAAGCACTTTCTTAGGTATTTTTCCGTATTATAAACCGGTACAATAACTGATACTTTTATCATTTTACCACCTTCAAATATAAGTTCAGACTAATTTTCATTAACACTTTTTTAATTTTTCTTGCAAAAGTATCTACTAAAACCCCGTCAAAAGCATTTAAATTCTTAAGCTCGCTAACGTATTTTTTCTTATCATCTTTATTTAATTCTCTTGCTTTTACGATTACGCAGTTAGATATGTAACTTAAGTAATAATCATCATAATTATTTTTAGAGCTTGTTTTTGATAAACTCTTCAAGTTTTTATACTGTTCAAGCATGTCAAAAGCTTTTTTTACGGTCTTTTTAGAATCACCGTCAGTCATAATGCTACCTTTCCTAACAACGTAATGATATCCTAAATAATTAATGCTTTTCACGCTTTTAGCCTTATATATAATTTCTGGTATTAGCCCAAAGTCCTCATGATAAACTCCTTTTTTAAACTCAAATTTGTTTTTCAAGTAAAATTCTTTTTCATAAACGTAGCACCAGGCCGGTTCAACAAAATGATATTCTGAAATAAACTTAAAAGCATCCTTACCACTTACTACACCAAACGCTTTTTCCTCATGAGTTTCTTTATGCTTTCCGGTTTCATCTTCTTTAATCACTTGAAACCTCAAAAGGTTAACGTTGCTTATTTCTTTATCAACTTCTTTAAGTAAAGATTTTTCTACGTAATCATCACTATCAACGAAAAGTAAGTACTTTCCTTTAGCGTGTTTAACCCCAACGTTTCTAGCTTCACTTAATCCTTTATTACGTTGTTTTATGTATTTAATTTTTTTATATTTATTAAGATAACGTTTTATAATATCCTCACTATTATCAGTTGAACCATCATTAACGATTATTATTTCGTATGATTCAAACTTTTGACCAATCAAACTATCTAAACATCTTTTTAAATACTTACTCGTGTTATAAACCGGAACAATAAAACTATACTTAGTCATGGTTAACCTCCATTAGGTCGTACAACATTTTTAACCTATTTTTATTTAACTTATTAAAGTCTATTTTCTCCTTAAACGTCACCTTATTATCCAAAGCGTATTTTATTTTTTCGTATATGTCTTGTTCGTCTTTTTTCATCAAAATACCAAAACGATTAGGAATGGTTATATAGTCATCACTTACGTCAATCGTGGTTAATATGGTCTTATTAAGGACGATTGCTTCGTTATAAACAACCGGAAATCCTTCATAATCAGAAGTTATGATAACATAATTACACGCTTTTATGAACGGATACGGATTTTTCTTTGCTCCAAACATAACTACGTTACTTAATTTTTCTTCTTTTATTATTTTTTCATAATCTTTTTTATTTGGACCATCACCAACAATCCAAAAAACCAAACTTTTATCTTTTTTAAATCTTTTGGCAACCCTTAATATCCTGGTTATTTTTTTAGCGGTTTCTTCTAATCTTCCGACGAATAAAATTATGGTTTTATCATCTTTTGGAACGTCTATCGTTTCTTCTGACAAACTAATAATCTTTTCATAATCCACTAAATTACTGATTGTTATCGAACGTTTTTCAATTGACGGATAAAACTTTATTAAATCTTTTTTTGACTCGTTTGAGACAAAAACAACGTGGTCAAATTTTTTTATTTTTCGCATGTCAAAAAAACATCTAATTTTCTTCTCATCATTTTGATAGGCATGTTTATAATTACTATGAACGTATAGCATGGTATTTAAAGAGGCGTTAAGACCAATAAAAACACAAGGCATAGAATACGTTGCAAAAGTAATCGATGAATCATATTCGTTTTTGTTTATAATTAAAAACATTATCTTTTTAATAAGGTTTAAACCCTTTCTAATAAACTTATTATTAATGTCAAATGGCTTGTATTCTTTTATTTTAACTAATTTACTTACCTCTTTTAAGAACACTCCTTCTTTACTTTCTAAATAAAGGGTTACGTTAAGTTTATCATAATCAAGGTTTTTAAGAAGGGAAACAAGAGACGTTTCAATTCCACCATATCCTAGGTTATATGATGCTATTGCTACTTTCTTTTTAGCTTGTTTCTTAAAGAAGGCGTTACACAAAATTATTACGGATAAAATGGAAAGAGAAGAAAAACTAAAAAAACCATTAATAAAAACAAGCGAAAATAACGCCATAACCAAACTTAAAAAGTACCATTTATCAAAAAACTTAACTTCATTTAATAGTAGCAAAAATGGCATAACAAATATTAAAAAACCAATAATACCAATACTATTAAGTAATCCAACAAAGTTTATTAAACTATAATTACTATTTTCACTAAAACTTCCAAACAATATTTGAACAAAATCATTAGAAAAGTTAACATCATCAAAACCAATAAAACTTTTAATACCGTTATAATAGTCAGTATTTAAAATAACAATCACTGAAAAAGTAATTAAAGTCAAACCTAAAATTAAGTTTAAGATAAACATACCATACTTCTTATCTTTTATTAATACGTATAATTCCTTAAATAAAAATGTCACTATTAATATACCTAACAAAACTAGTGGTAGCAAAGACTTAATAATTAAACACATTATTATTGTTATGATTAGTATTAACATTTTATAATACTTAAACTTATTAAACGCAAAGTAAAATAATAAAGGAAGCATAATGGATATAACAATACTTAATTCGTTAATAAAAATATTATTATTATCTAAAAATGTACTTACTAAAAATAAACATACGTAAATAAACATAATTAATCTTAAGTTTCTTTCACCTATTACTTCTTTTTTTTCTTTATAGATAAAATAAATAAACATAAATGACAGTGGCAAAAACATGACATTAAAAACTACTAAATTAATGTTATTTACTACTGTTAAATTTAAAAACAAGTACATAATCACTAAAAAAGTATAAATAATTATTTTTTTATTTTTAAAAAATCTATTTAAAATACCATAAAGTAAAAGTATAAGCAAGAAAATTATTTTAAATAGTATTACACACATGGCATTGTTTTGATTAATCGCTAAAAAATCAACGATAGGACTTAATATTAAAAACCACTTAATTATACTAAAAACGTTTTCTTTTAAAAAATTATTTATTTTAACCAAAGTAATCACCTATGTTAATTATATAATATAAACGAAACATTTACAAATTAAAAAGCACCAAATAAGGTGCTGAATAATTAATACTAAATCTTTTTATTTTTTAACTTTTGCTTTTCCAAGTGCGTTTTGATAACTTTCTTTTATATATGACTCCATAAGTGGTAACTTAGATTCTATGTCTTCTACTAGTTTTAATTGGTTTCTTGCGCGATCTAAATTATGAGTTTCATAGTTCGTTTTAAAATAAATGTCACCATCTAAATAATCTCCTAAGAAACGCATCGAAAGCTCAAGTGTAATTATCTTGATTGCGTTAGCCATGTTATCGACTTCTTCTGGGACTAAATAAGGTGCCATTTCACTTAAATATCCGTCAGTATAAGCTTTAAACATATCCATGTCAATCGAAACCTCTGATAAATCTTTTTCGTCTTCTAAAGCCGTAGAGCAAGCTGACCTAACGCCATCACCATAATCATATAACCCAGAACCGGGCATAACCGTATCCAAGTCGATTACGGCCATTGGTTCTTTTGTTTCCTTATTCATTAAAACGTTATTAACCTTAGTATCATTATGAGTAACCCGAACTGGAATGGTCCCATCATCAAGCATATCAACGATTAAATTACAATCATCTTTTCTACTTAATATTTTAGCGATTTCTTCAAAAGCCGTTTTATTTCTATCAACGACGTTTTCTTTGTAGCTTCTTAAAAAATCCTGAAATCTTTTTTTAGTATTATGAAAGTTTTCAATCGTTTCCGACAAAAGCTCTACCGGATAATTTCTTAACACCTTTTGAAAGTGTCCGAAAGCCTTACCAGTACTATAAACAACATCGGTATTTACCGACTGATTATAAGTTACCGAATCATCAATGTAATTATAAACCCGGTAATATTCTTTTTGAGAAAAATCATCCATCATCATGTATAATGAGGCTCCATCTTTTGTTTCAATAACACTTAAGTTACTATCATTTTCAGACTCTACATTTCTCATGTAAGAAGTAACGTTTTCTATGTTCTTCATCAATTGATAAGGTTTTTTAAAGACGTTTGTATTTATCTTTTGTAAAACAAATTTTCTTTTCTTTCCTTCATCATCAAAAACTACTAGGTAAGTAGTATTTATTATTCCGTTATTAATAGGACTTATTTCTATTAATTTACCAGTTATATCAAATTCCTTTATTATTCTTTTTAATTCCATATAATCTTTTATTATTACCATGTTTAGCCCTCCTAGTATTAATTATACCATTTACAAGATTTTATGCAATTAAAAAAGTTACTAGTCATATACCAGCAACTTTAACTACAACTATAAGAACAACATACCTAACGTTAATATTATAACGTTCACAATTGCTATTGTTATTACAACCTTAAGAGCCCATTTAAACCAAGTTGGGTACTCTACTTTTGCAACCGCAAGACCTCCCATAATCGCACCACAAGTAGGTGTAATTAAGTTTACTAACCCATTAGCGGCAACCTCCGTCATGACGGCAGTTTCAACGCTATAACCAAGTTGTGATGCAAGTGGACCAACGATTGGCGTTGATAACGTAACTAATCCTGAACTTGACGGAACGAGAATTGATAATACCACGTGTAAGCCGTAATTAAGTGGTGCAAACACGTAATTTGGAACGTCCTTTAATAGTTCAGCAGCATTATAAATTATGTAATTATCTAGGTGTGTAGTTTGCATTAACACTGATGCACCACGAGCTATCGCAATGATTAAAATAACACCAACCATATCATCAGCTCCATCAATGAACGTATCAACAAAACTATTTTCACTGGTACGGTTAACGATACCAATTATAATCGCCATGATAAGGAACCATAAAGCAGCTTCATTAAAGTACCAACCACCAAGTGGAGAACCAGTAAGCCAACCGGTAAACTTATCAAAAATGGTAATTCCAAACTCGCCCCATGGAATGAAACCAACAATCATTACAACAAAGGTAAGTGCAAATAACACTAAAGTTATTTTTTGCTTCTTATTTAAAGAAACTTTACCAGTCGTACCATCATCCTTAGAACCATACTCTAATTCCATGTTCTTTCGTTCGCGAAGCGATAAGATGGTAGAACCTTTCTTCTTGATAACTCTTTTCGCATACATCATAACGAAGAAAATTGAAATTGCTAAAGTAGTTAACCATAAAGCAACACCAAGCCCAATTATGATTCCCTGGTTAACTTCTATCCCGTCAGGCAAAGCACTTACTGCCGCTCCTACCGCGAATGGGTTTATGGTAGAACCTAAAACACCAGAGCCAGCTCCCAATAAAACTACCGCTGAGGCAACCACCGTATCCATTCCTGCCATAACCATGGTGGCGGCAAGTAAAGCATAAAAACCAACCGTTTCTTCTAGCATTCCATAAGTAGTACCACCAACCGAGAAAATAAACATTAAAATTGGAATTAATATTAATTCTTTTCCCTTTAATTTTCTAACTAATACTTGAATACCAGTTTCAAGTGCGTTAGTTTTCGCAACTATCTTTAGAAATCCTCCTAAAATAAGTACGAATATACAAACGTCAATTGCGTTTGCGAATCCTAGTATTGGTGAAAGTAATATTTCTGATAACTTAGCACCAACAACCCCACTTCCGTTTACTATTACTCCGTCTTCAAACTTTGCAACGGGTAATAAATGTGATAATAACCCCAAGGCAAAGATTAAAATGAAAATAATAGAAAACGCGGTTAAAAACCCTTTTTTCTTTCTTTGTTTTGACACCTATACTCCTCCTTTTACAATAACAGTTCCGGTTTTTCCCGCTAAAGCTTTTTCGGCATTATTAAGCGACGTGATAATCGCTTGACCACCTCTTTTATGCTTTACGTATTCCAAACAAGCCTCTACTTTTGGCTTCATGCTACCTTCCTTAAATTCGCCATTTTTCAAATAAGCTTCTGCTTGTTTAACATTAATTAAGTCCAAATCAATTTCGCTTGGTGTCCCGAAATTAATTTTAACTTTATCCACGGTTGTTAAAATAAGAAACAAGTCAGCTTTAAGCTCAATGGCTAACCTAGCACTGGTTTTATCTTTATCAATAACGGCATCGACCCCGGTTAAAACCTTTTTATTTTTAACTACCGGAATACCACCGCCCCCTGCTGCTATAACAATACTATGCGTGTTTAAAAGCTTATGGATAATCTTAAGTTCAATGATTTTTAAAGGCTCTGGTGAAGCAACTACCCTTCGGTATCCTCTTCCCGCATCTTCTTTAAAAACATATCCTTTTTCCTTACTAATTTCATCGGCTTCTTTCTTAGTATAGAAATTCCCAATGGGCTTAGTAGGATTCTTAAAAGCTTTATCCTTAGCGTCAACCAGTACCTGGGTTAAAATGGTAACACACTGCTTTCTTTTGTTTCTATTATTAAGCTCTTGCTGAAGCGCTTGCTGCAAATGATAACCAATGTATCCTTGGCTCATCGCACCACACTCTGCAAAAGGCATGTCTGGTGTGTTTTCGTTTTCATGGCCACTTTCCATTGCCAAATTAATGATACCTACTTGAGGCCCATTGCCATGAGTAACCACGATGTCATAACCATCATCTGATAAATTAACAATTATTTTGGCTACTTTTCTTACTCTTTCAATTTGCTCTTCCGGTGTATTACCAAGCGCGTTTCCCCCAAGAGCAATTACTATTTTCTTTCTCATTTCTTAAGGGTTACATACATAACCGTTTTAATGGTATGAAGTCTGTTTTCGGCCTGGTCCATTACTTTTGATGCACTACTTTCAAATACTTCATCAGTAACTTCCATTTCCTTAAGACCGAAACGGTCATATATTTCCTTTCCTATCGTCGTGTTTGTATCATGAAATGATGGTAAACAATGTAAGAAAATCGCATTTTCATTAGCCATGTTCATTACTTTTTTATTAACTTGATAAGGGGATAATAATTTAATTCTTTGCTCCCATAAATTCGGGTCCTCTCCCATTGAGACCCAAACGTCAGTATATATTACGTCAGCGGCTTTAGCACCTTCGCTAACATCCTCAGTTAAAGTGATTGAAGAGCTATTCTTACTTGCTATTTTTTTACAAGTTTCAACTAACTCATTATCTGGAAAAAGTTCTTTGGGCGCACAACAAGTAAAGTTTATACCCAACTTTGAACAAATAACCATTAAAGAGCGAGCAACGTTGTTTCTAGCATCCCCAAAAAAAGTTAACTTTTTTCCCGATGTAGTTCCAAAATTTTCTTGAATGGTCATGACGTCTGCTAACATCTGTGTTGGATGAAACTCGTTTGTAAGACCATTCCATACTGGTACGGACGAATACTCGGCAAGTTCTTCAACAACTTTTTGGTCAAATCCGCGATACTCTATTCCGTCATACATCCTTGATAAAACTCTCGCGGTGTCTTTGATGCTTTCTTTTTTACCCATTTGTGAGCCGGTAGGGCCTAAGTAAGTTACTCCCATTCCTAAGTCTTTGGCACCCACTTCAAATGCACACCGAGTTCTCGTTGAATCCTTTTCAAATAATAAAACTACGTTTTTACCAGGAAGATAACGATGAGGTTCTCCTTTTTGCTTCATTTCTTTAAATCTACGTGACAATCTAAGTAATTCTAATATTTCTTCTTTAGAATAATCTAACAATTTTAAGAAATCTCTTTGATAAAAGTTCATCTTAATCCTCTCTTTCAAGTGGCATGCTCATGCACCTTGGTCCACCCCGACCACGCGATAATTCAGCACCATGAAGCTCTAATACCTTTAATCCTTTTTCTCTTAAAGTCTGGTTAGTAACTTCGTTACGGTCATAAACGATTACTACTCCTGGTGCAATGCACAAAGTATTTGAAGCGTCATTCCACTGTTCACGCTCCGATGCTACTTTATCAGCCCCGGCGCATGGTACTAAGGTTATGTCACGGCCTAAGTATCTTTCTAATATGTTCTCTAAAGAATCATTTATTTCTCTTACGTTTAAATCCTCGTCGCTTTCCGGAATATCACCCTCGGTAATTTCAAACACCTGAAGCGTTTCCATAATTCCTGGATGATAAGTAAATTTATCATAATCAATTTGGGTAAATACCGTATCAAGGTGCATAAAAGCTCGGCTTACTGGTATGTTAAACGCAAGTACGGTATCAATCCTACATTCTGGGTCCTTAAATAAATTTTTAGCTAACTGGTCAATTGCCGCCGCCGTTGTTCTTTGAGAAATACCAACCGCAAGAACGTGTTCGTTTAAGTTTAGAACATCACCACCCTCAATGTGATGTGGTAAATAACGGTCATAATACTTAGGAACTTGGTTCTTATAATCAGGATGATAGTTAAAAATGTATTCAGCATAAATTGTCTCCCTATTTCTTGTTTCAGAAAACATCTTATTAAGTGAAATACCATTACCAATACTAGCAAAATTATCCCTTGTAAAATAAAGGTTAGGCATTGGCTCAGCAAGGAAGTCAGATTCTTCCGAAACTAAGTCTACTAAAGACTTTTCTACGTTTCTTTTTTGTCTATCAATCTCAAATATTTGAATACCTTCCATCGTTTTTAGAACCAATTCTTTATTATCACGGTAGCTATTTAAGTAATCAAATACTAAATTTTTATATTTAGGAGTTCTAATCCCTGCTTCATAAATAAATTGCCTTATAAATTTTTCTCTTATTCTTTCATCTTGATTCAGAGTTTCAGCCATAAGGTCCTCTAGGTAAACTACTTCTACTCCGTTTTCCCTTAATATGTGTACGAACTCATCATGTTCTTTTTGTGCGTCAGGAAGATATGGAATATCATCAAAAAGTAATCTTCCTAAAGTGTCTGGAGTTAAGTTTAATAACTCTTTTCCTGGTCGGTGAACAAGCACCTTTTTAAGTGGTTTAATCTCACTTGTAACGTTAATTCTACTCATTTATATTCTCCCTTCTTATCCTAAACTTTTTTAATCTTTCCTAAAAAAGTTTGTAATCTTTCTGTTTTTGGATGATTAAATATTTCATCCGGTGCTCCATCTTCTATTATTTTACCTTCATTCATAAAAATTACTCTGGTCGCAAATTCTTTGGCAAAACCAAGTTCATGAGTAACAACAATCATTGTCATTCCGGTTTTTGCAACTTCTTTCATAAGCTCTAAAACTTCTTCTATCATCTCGGCATCTAAGGCTGAGGTTGGCTCATCAAAAAGCAAAACATCGGGATTCATAATCAAAGCTCTTATGATTGCAACACGTTGCTTCTGACCTCCAGATAAATCACTTGGATAAACGTTAGCTTTTTCTTTTAAATGAATTTTATCTAAAAGCTCCATAGCTTTTTTCTTAGCAATTCTCTTATCAAATAATTTATTTTTTATCGGCGCTAAAGTAATGTTTTGTAACACTGTCTGGTTTTCAAATAAATTAAAACTTTGAAAAACCATGCCACACTTCTTTAAAGTTTCTCTTCCGTCTTTTTTGCTAATATCTTTATTCTCAAAATATACCTTTCCTTTAGTTACTGTTTCTAAACCGTTAAGACACCTTAGAAAGGTAGATTTTCCGCTTCCGGAAGGACCTATTATAACGATTCTTTCGCCCTTATTAATTTCCAAATTGATGTTTTTTAAAACTTTAACTTCATCAAAGTTTTTATATAATCCAACAACTTTAAACATAACGTTTCATCCTCCTTTCAACCTTCTTCATGATAGTTGATAAAAGGAACGTTAAGAAAAGATATATTACCGCTGAAATAATAAGTGGAAAAAAGTAATCATACGTCCTTGATGAAACAATGTCAGATGCTTTAATAAGTTCAACAATACCTATATATCCCGCGATAGAAGTCTCTTTTAAAAGCGTAATAGCTTCATTTCCTAAAGCCGGAAACACCTTTTGAATGGCCTGTGGAAAAATAACCGACTTCATCATTTGAAAATAACTTAATCCCAAAGTTTTAGCAGCTTCTCTTTGACCATCTCCAACCGAGTCAAAACCTGCTCTTATAATTTCTGCAACATACGCTCCAGAGTTTATACCAAAAGTTAAAATGCCAACAATTACCACGTTAATATTAATGCTTTTAAACACCACGTAATACAAAATCATTAACTGAAGAAGCGTTGGTGTTCCTCTTATTATATAAACGTAGATATCCGCTATTTTTTTTAGTAACAATAGCCTTTTATGCTCTTTGTTATAATCTCGAATTAGCGCGACGATAGCACCTATTATAACTCCTAATAGTGCTGAAAATAGTGCTATTATAATGGTGTATTTTAAACCATCTAAAAAATATAAATACCTGTCATCATAAATAAAACTTTGATAGAACTTATCTCCGATACTATTTAAAAAATCTGCCATAAGAACTCCTATTTTGAATATTTAATAACGTACTCATTAATCTTGCCTTCATCTATTAAACGCCTTAAAACTTCATTTATCTTATCAAGCAACGCTTTATTTCCTTTCTTGACAATCATTCCATACTTATCTTGAAATAAAACACCATCTAAAATACGTAAATCACCGTTTTCTTTTACTAGTTCTTTAGCGGGTAAAGAATCCATTATAATGCAGTCCGCCTTACCACTTTTAACCTCTTGAGCCGCCGTTAAATATTTTTTATGTTTAACAACGCTGGCTTCCTTATAATTATCTTCAGCATATTGGTCTGCTACGGTTCCAAGTTGTACTGCTATAGTCTTATTTTTAATGTCATCAAAACTTTTAATGCTACTATCATTTCTAACTATTACAACCTGATCTGATACCGCGTACTCAATCGTAAAATCAACTTCCTTTTGTCTTTCGGGAGTAATACTCATACCTGCCGCTCCAAAATCAGCTTTACCACTTTTAACTTCATTTATGACAAAGTCAAAAGCAACATCTTTTATCTCTAGTTTTTTACCCATCGCCTTAGCAATTTCTTTTGCTATTTCAACGTCTACCCCAACGATTTCTCCGCCTTCATAATATTCATAAGGAGCAAACCCAGCCTCGGTTGCCATTACCAAAACATCATCATTTTTACCACTACAACCAGTTAATAATAAAAAACTTATACAAAGTAAAATAATCTTACGCAATCTACATCACCCCTATTATTAATACTATTATAACATCATTTGACTAAATTTCGACAAAAAAAAGCAAACATTACGTTTGCTTTACTATTATCCCAAACCTCCGCCACTTGTTGCAAATATATATCGGAAATTATTTATTATAGCATCTCCCGGCGAAACTATCATATAATCTGGCGTAGCAACATTCTCACCAAAACTATTTCTAATACTTTGACCATCAACAATAAGTTTTGCCGTATTAAAGGAAGAATTTACCCACTCACCCCAGGTCATATTTTCGTATGCTTGATAACTAACCCCAGCAATCATAAAACTTATTAATTTTTTTTCAGTGGTTACAGTTGTGGTCGATCTATTATTAGCATCTTGTTCATATGTTATCGTTATTGTAAAATTAGCTGTTGCACTTGTTGTAGTTGATGCTTCATCCCATGTTACTCTTATTTTCATTTTCTTCTCTTGATTAGAGCCTAGTATCTCATCTTGTTCTATCCCACTATACGTTATTTTTATATCTGGATTATCTAATCCTTGAGTCTCTATTCCGGTTAGTACCGCGTTTAACTCTCCTTCATTTTTTATCGTCACGTCAAACTCTGCATAACTTGTTGGATACTCCAAATGAGGTACACTTATTTCTAGCTCTTTTCCCTCTTTTACTATGTTCGCAGTAGCATTACTACTTCCCTTCTCGGTTATCCCATTTACCTTACTAAAGATAATACTAAAATCACTACTTCCTGTTGAAGCTGTTCCACCTATGTTTAAACTTTCACTAAACGCTGCATATCCTACCATTAATGATAACACTAATGCTAATAGGCCTACTATTACTTTCTTTTGTCTTATTAACTTCATCTATTATCAACGCTCCTTATTATCTTTAGTCTTTCGTTTTAACATTATAATATGTATTTCAATATTTTTTAACGCACTTATATTACCCCCCGGGTCAAGCTTATGAAATCTTGTGGAAAACCAAAATGTAAAGAGTTTTTTCTATTGATATTTTAACCATTTTGGGATATAATTTATTTAGAGAGGACAACTTACTAGTTGTTTTCCAATAATTGTTTAATTGAAAAGCAGAGCTAGTTTTTAACAACTAACTCTGTTTTTCTTTTAATAATTAGCAATAACTATTAAAGCTATTACTAGCACTAAAAGGATAATCATTTTGATATTAAATTTTATTTCAAATCTAAACCTCATAATTACCACCATCCCTTCTTATTAAAAAGAAATGGAAAACAAAGCTAGTCTTTAGTTGCCCTCATTTTAATTATTAGCTACCTTTATTTAAAACACTCGCTTTTAACAAAAAAAGATAACTATATCACTATAGCTATCATGTTATTTGAGCCTTTATTAACTACCTTAGTTAAAGTTGTTTGAAGTTTATGTCTTATGTTATCTGGCATAATTGATAACTTACCCCTAATTCCTTCTTGTACGATAACATCTAAACTTCTTCCAAATATTTCGCTTTTCCATACACTGTCAGGATCACTATCATAATTTTTCATCAAATGATCTATTAACTCTTTACTTTGAGTTTCTGAACCTATAATTGGCTCAAAAGTTGATTCAACATCTACCCTAACCATGTGAATGGAAGGTGCTACAGCCTTTAGCCTAACGCCATATCTAGAACCTTGTTTTATAATTTCTGGAGTATCAAGTTTCATGTCTTTAAGCGTTGGGAAAGACGTACCATATCCGGTTTGCTTAACCATTTTCAAAGCATCTTTAAACTGACCATACTCTTCTTTTGTTTCGTTAAATTCTTGAAATAATGCTAAAAGTTTTGCTTTAGAATTTATTTCGGTACCTATTATTTCGTTTAGTACTTCATTATACAAGCCTTGCGGTGCTTCTAAGTTTATTGTAACTTCACCAGTTGCGGTATTAACTTCAGAAAGATAAGCCTTACTTATGTGTTCACAGCCTTGAAAGTGTCCAATAATAGTATCAATATCTCTTACTTTATCTACGTCTACAACGCTTTCTTTTATTTTATCAACGTACTCTTTTTTTAGTGGATGTTTATGTGATAAGCAAGCTATCCAATCTGGCATGTTAACGTTTACACTTAATACCGGAAACTCAAATAAAGCTTCTTTTAAAATGTTATAGATTTCTTTTTCATTTAAATTCTCAACACTTACCGGAATAACTGGTATTTTATGTTCTTCTCTTAAACTTTCAGCTAATCTTTCGGTATCAGGATGATTTGGGTGTACTGAGTTTAATACAATTATAAACGGTTTACCTATTTCTTTTAATTCACTTATTACTTGATTTTCTGCGTCAACGTAATCGTTTCTTTTAAACTCCCCAATACTTCCATCAGTAGTAACAACAATTCCTATGGTAGAATGGTCCCTTATTACCTTTTCAGTACCTATTTCAGCCGCTTCAACAAATGGTATTTCTTCATCATACCACGGCGTCCTAACCATCCTAGGTCCGTTTTCATCTTCATAACCTTTAGCGGCATCAATTACGTACCCAACACAATCAATTAACCTTATGTTCGCCGTAAAATCTTCGATGTTAATGGTAGCTGCGTTAGAAGGAACAAACTTTGGTTCAATGGTCATAATGGTTTTTCCCTGAGCTGTTTGAGGTATTTCATCTAAACATCTTTTTCTTTCATATTCATCCTGAATGTTAGGAACCACTAAATTTTCAATACATTTCTTTATAAAAGTTGATTTACCAGTTCTTACCGCACCTACTACTCCTAAATATATATCCCCACCTGTTCTTTCGGATATGTCTTTAATAATTTCGTATTTTTCCATATAATCCCTACTTTCTTTCAATCTCATTAAATACTATGACAAAAGAAAAATAATATGAAAAATATTTCAAAAATTAAAAAAGCAATAAGTTAATAAATCTTATTACTTTTTTACTACCAATAATTATAATTAAATATACAAACGTTTTCGTTTTTATTTATAATTGCAACTGAGTATTTACCATGATTACAGTAACCAGAATCATCACAGTAATTAACAAAGTAGTATACTGTATAATCATTATCAATTTCATGCTTACCATCATTAAGAAAATAAGAATCATTATAAACGTTAGTGCCATCGGTTGTAGCAAACGGATCATCTTCTTTTTTCCCATACCATATAGCTTCCTTTTCATATTCATTTATATACTTACCAATTGTTTTTTCATCAGTTTTAAAAGATAATCCCATTTCAGTATTAGCTTGCATTACTCCTGGTTTATAATAAAATTCTATTTCCTTTGCATTACTTGGTATTTCATTTGGAAATTTATTTATTAGTTCATCTTTAGAATCATAAAGTCCATAATAGGCTTTATAATTATATACTGGATTAATACTTTCTAAAAACGCAAATATAAAAATTAGTATTATTATATAAGCGATAAAAAATAATCCAAGTATAGTTGAGACTATTATTCCTACTTTATCACTAATTTTATGATTCAAAGTTTTAATAAATATAATTATATTAACAAGCAAAGGAATAAAAAATAAAATAATAGATGATATAAATAATGGTTTGTTATAAAAGCATGAGGGATCATAAATGCTAGCAATAAGTAGAAAAACAAATATAATTAAAAAGATTATTAATATAGATAATTGTAAAACATTAAAAAAAGATAGCTTTAATTTTTTCATGATAAACTCCAAAGACATTTTAATTATATCATAAAATTAAATATGCTTTTATAAAACTAATTGATTAAAGCATTATCTAGTGATAAAATCTAGGTGGTGATAGCATGAAAAAAAAGAGTTTTAAAGAACGTTTAACTGAGGCATTTTACTATGTATTACTTACGGTTATTTTATTTATTCCTTCAATAATTTATTATTACTTAGATAAAAATTTTGAAATAGAAAAATTATTAATGACTTTTAATATAATAGTTACCATACTAATTCCAATTATATACTTATATAGTTACATAATAGAAAAAATAAAACTTAAAAAAATTGAAAAGAAACAAATAACTAAAAAAACAGATATTAACTATTATAGAGATATAATAAATAATTATTCCCCTGCCATGTTAAGCATTATATATGATGGTAACCTTGAATATAAAAAAGATTTAATAACAAACATACTATATTTAGAAAACAAGGGATATATAAAAATTAAAAATGATAAAATTTATACTACTAATAAAGACTATAGTAAACTTTCCATAGATTTAAAAATGATAATTGAAAACGCTGATTTATTATACAGCTATGATTTAAAACAAAGTGATAGAATTAAATTACCAAACTTTAGAACTAATTGGTATAAAGCGATTGATTACGAACTTAAAAAACAAGAACTATGTAAAGAAAGAGATTATAATTTTTCCATAATAAGCATAATTCTTGTAATACTTCTTGGGCTTTCGATGATGTTTTCTTATGAGAACAACATAGGATTATTCCTTTATTCTTTTATCCTATGCATCTTAATTATTTTTATAAGAATTGAAACTCAAGCGAAAACTAGCTACTACAGAACTCAGAAAGGTTATGAAATATACGTTAAATTAGTAGGATTAAAAAAATTTATAAATGATTTTTCTAACCTTGATGAAAGTAAACTTGAAGAAATAAAACTTTTGGAAGATTATTCTATATATACTATGATTTTAAATAGAAAAAATGATTTAATAAAGCAAAACAAAGAGTTATATAAAAAATTATTCAACAAAAAAGCACACAAATCATAAAATCGTGTGCTTTTAATAACGCTTTTTTAATCAATCATATCCTCTAAGTTATTTGGTATTTGATCACCAACTACCGCTTTAACAATCTTATCTGATTGCTCTTTTGAAACACTTTTACCAGTTAAAGCTGAAAGTTCTTCTATTACGTTTCTTATTGTTTTTTCATCTTTTAAATCCCCATCTTTTAAACGTGAGGCAATATCCATAATTGATTTTTTACTAACGTTGGTTTTCTTTTCAACCTTGTCAAAGAAACTATCAGTTATTCCCATAAATTAAATCACTCCTAAAGTAATATATGTAATCTATTACTTTTTGACATTTAATTCTTACTTATCAGGAAAAAACTTTTCTTCACTCTTTTTAAACGCCCATAAAATAATACTATTCTTCGTTAAATCTTTTAAGACTTCTTCTTTAGTCATGAAAAAGTCTAAGTAAACCATAATCTTTTGCTTCCAGTTTAGTAAATATTTTAAAACCAAAATATCATTAACTCGGTAGCGAAGACCTTTTTTTCTTATGTATTTACAAATATGAAACTTGCATGCTAAACACCTTATACTACAAATATGGTTTTTAAGGTAAACACATACTTTATCACCATCACGACTACGGCAACATCCATCACAATGTGTTTTTTCCTTTCTTGCGTAAATACATTTATTATCTTTAAATTCACAAACGTTTTTACCATAAAAATCATCATCTAACAAATCACAAGCTTTATCATACACGTATGATAATCTTTTCTTTTTATCTTTGATATTTAAGGCACCACAAACATAAAGTGCTTGTCTAACTAATGGATTATCACTATTTTCTTCATAGTATTTGCCTTTATATAAAACTTTATATTTCTTGTTTTTATTATCTCTTAATCTAACAAGAAAAGGAAGCTTTATATTTTTATCATCCTTAACTTCTATTATTATTTCTTTCATGGATTTAACCTATTCATTTCTATTTTTAAATTGAAATACAATTGGTGTACCGTCTAATTCAAAGTTTTCTCTTATTTTGTTTTCTAAATATCTTTCGTATGAAAAATGCACTAATCCTTTATTATTAACAAAGAAAGTAAATTTAGGGGGCTTTGTTCCCGTTTGTGAAACATAATATATTTTAAGTCTTTTTCCCTTGTATGAAGGTGGAGCTTTTATAGAAACAGCTTCAGTTATAACATCATTTAGTAAGCTGGTTTTAATTTCTCTTTTTGAGTTTTCAAATACCTTTTTTACTTCTGGCATAAGAGTATGAATCCTCTTTTTAGTTTTAGCTGATAAAAATACGATTGGAACATAACTTAAAAACTGAAACTCTGCTCTAACAAGCTTAGTAAATTCTTTAATATCCTTATTTTGATCTTTTACTAAGTCCCATTTATTTACTACCAAAACAAGCGCTTTACCAGCCTCTAGTGCATAACTTGCAATATGTTTATCATGTTCTATTATTCCTTCTTCTGCGTTAATAACGACAAGACAAACATCGCTTCGGTCAATTGCTTTCATACTTCTAAGTAAGCTATATTTTTCTACACTCTCATAAACTTTTCCTTTTTTTCTCATTCCAGCAGTATCAATTACTACGTATTTTTCCTTATCATAAGTAAACAAAGTATCTACGGTATCACGAGTAGTTCCTGCTACATCACTTACAATTACTCTTTCTTCGTTTAAAATGGCATTAACTAATGAAGATTTTCCTACGTTTGGTCTTCCAATAACACAAAACTTAACGGTACTATCTTCATATTCTTCTTGTTCGCTAACGTTAAAATCTTTTACTACTTCGTCAAGCAAGTCACTTATCCCAACGTTATGAGCACCAGAAATAGGAATGTAATAGCTAAATCCTAGCTCATAAAAGTCATAAATGTTATCAAACGTTTTCTTATTATCTATCTTGTTTATTGCAACAATTACTTTTTTATTACTACGTCTTAAAATATCTCTTACTACCAAATCATTAGTAGTTATTCCTTCTTTACCATCAACAATAAAAACAACAACGTCAGCTTCATCAATTGCAAGTTCAGCTTGCATCTTTATTTCTTTATTAAAAGCATCACTTCCAATATCTATACCACCAGTGTCAATAACGTTAAACTTATAATCTTTATAATTACAAGTTCCATAAATCCTATCTCTAGTTACACCTGGAGTATCCTCTATTATAGCTTGTTTTTTACCTACTAAACGATTAAAAATAGTAGATTTTCCTACGTTTGGTCTTCCAACCAAAGCAACGGTTGGTACTTTCATTTTTATCACCTCTTAATATGATTCTTATTTCCTATATTTTTATATGCTTCAAGACATGAATCAACCTTATTTATAATATCATCATAACTAACTTCAATTTCTATATCTGGTTTTAACAAATTAAGCTTAGTGACCTCTTGTTTCGCTTCGTCAATTTCTCGTCTTGATTTCAATGCTCTCATCTCACCAAGTGAAAAAATAAAATATTTTTTTGAAAAAGTTACTGAAAAACCAGTATTAGGCAATTTAAATTTGTCAATATCTCCAAAAGTATTTAAAGCACATCCAGGTTCTTCCCCAATTATGATTGCACCAATCCTTTTCATATCAGCTAATGCAAATATTCCTGAAGAAAAAGTTTCTTGGTCACAAAATGCATAAAGATTCAAGTTAGATTCTTTCAAATAATTTATAAGTGGTTTAATAGCCTCGCTATTACCTCCCGTATTTCCTCTTAAATCGAGAATAAAATTCTCACTTTTATTTTCTTCTATTATTTTTTTTATTTTTTTAACAACGAGTTCAACTTGATTTTCATACTTTTCATAACACTTATTATAATGCAAAATAACCGTGTTATCATAAATTGAAATTTCATAATTATCATAATCAAACCATCTATCAATTGTTTCTTTTTTATTAATTATCACGTGCTTTTTAGTACCATCTTTTTCTAACTCATAATCAAATTCTTCACTAGAAGGATCAATAGAAGGCAAAGTAAGTAACCGGTTAACTCCACTTGAAAAAGCCGCGAGTTCTCTTTTAAACCAACTTTTTGTAGAATATGCAATCGTTGGTATTGCTTCTTTTTCTAAAACAGTTAAAGGAACACCATTTATTTTAAGTATTTTAAAACCAATTAAGTCTTCATATTTTAGTGAAGTCTTATAAATTACTAAATCCTTTCCTACGTACCTTGAAACTATTGGTAAAGTAATTCCGTTTGGCATTCCTAAAAACATATGTGCATCATAAACACCACTTAATTTAGCTTCAATTATTTTAAGCATGTAAGCAAAGTCATAATCATCTATAATTTTATGCTTATTTAAATATTCCTTTATAAATTCAGATATTTTTTCTTTACTAATACAAAAATAAGGATATACGTGCTTACTTTCATATAATTCAAAAAAGCTCTTTAAATCCTCTTCATACCTTATATCAAGCATATTCTTCACCTACACTTTAAACTATACTTTATATTTTATAGCATTTTGGTATTTATATCAAGGTTATAGCTATTATACAATATCAAAATAAAAAAGGTTTAATCCTGTAAACCATAAACCTCTTTTTCAATAATATTTTGAATTTCTTTCTTACCTAGTTTGGTTTTAGATGAAAATAAAACAAGTTCATCTCCAATTGCCAAATCAATGTTATCAGTTATTTGTTTTTTATATTTTTCTCTTTGAGTTGAACCTACTTTATCAACCTTAGTTGCTATTAAAGTAACTTTAACTCCGTGAAACTTTAAAAAGTTATACATAAGTAAATCATCTTCAGAAGGCTTATGCCTAAAATCAACAAGCATAAATACTTGGTTTAGTTCCTTTCTTTCAGATAAGTACTCTTCAATCATCATTCCAAATTTCTTTTGCTTAGACCTACTTGCACTAGCATAACCATATCCTGGCACGTCGACTAAGTAAAAAGCATCATTAACCTTATAAAAGTTTATCGTTTGCGTTTTACCTGGTTTACCAGAAATTCTTGCAAAGTTTCTTCTTTCCATTATGGAATTAGTAAAGCTACTTTTTCCAACGTTACTCCTTCCTATAAGTAAAAACTCAGGTTTTCCATCAGTTGGATACTGGCTTCTTCTTACCGCAACATTAGAAAGCTCTACATTATTTATTTTCATTGTTTCTCACCTTCATAAAATGTGTCATTTGTGATGATATTATAGCAAATAAAAGAAGAAAAAGCAAATTTGACTAGTTTTCAAGGGAAATTCTAGCTATTTCAAGTGCATCATCATAGGTATCACAGGCACATATAAATAAGTTTTTATGACAAAAATTTATACTTTTAACTCCGCTTATTTTTCTTAACTCTTCTTTTGAAAGCCCAGCCCATGCACTTGGAAACGGCTTTTTAACATCAAAACTTCCTTTTTTAACTGGAGTTGCAACAACGTTATAGCCACCTCTTTTAGAAGGAAAAACGGCATATAAAATATCATTAGCTTTCTTATTAGTAGAATCTAACACCACGTCTTTCCATGGCATGTAACGATCAAGTACAAGTACGTTACCAGTTGATTCATTTATCTTGTTTTCTATTATTTCCTTAGCTTCTTCTTTAGCAAATAATCTTCTTATAAAATTATTAAAAACTTGATTAGCTAGAAAGACGGCGGATAAAAAAGCCTCGTTTTCATCTTTTGTTTCATTCCAGGAAGGATTAAAATCACTAATGATTGAAGGAAGCGTCTGCTTTCTTATTAAAATGTCATGTTCAAGTGCTTGACCATTATCATCCCGGTCGATATCCATGATTAGTCCTTTATCAACTTCTTCAAATAGATAATCAACGTCTTTAACGTTCATGTCACTTAATATTTTTTTACCATATTCTTTCCATATTAAACCACATGAAGCATACTTTACCCCGTTACTTCTTACCTCATTAAACTCTGCTTGATGATGGTCAAACTTTCCTTGCCCAACATCATAACAAAAGGCGCTGGAGTTAGTAACTTCGTTTGTACGAAATAAGCGCATACCTTTAAAATAGTTAAGCAAAATGCAAGTTGCCATAACCTCATCAGCATGAAAAGTACCACTATGGGTTATAAAATCAGCCTCATTCTCATTATCAACAATGGCAATAGTAACATCTTCACCAAATAAATTTTTAAATTTCAACTTGTTCATAAGCACCTCTTAAACACTTTTATCTTCTTAAATTTTAACATAATTAAACGAAAAATACCATGATTGACATTTCTAATAACTAATGTGATAATGTTTATAGAAAGGAATACTTCATAACATGCAAATATATCAATTTAAAAAACCAAGTGAAGAAGTAAAAGATTTTTTACAAAGTCATGGTTATGATGAAATGAATGAATTACAAAAAAAAGAATTGATTAGGCAGTGGTATAATATAAATACTAATCCAGAAGATACTTGTTGCAAAGAGAATAATACCTTAACCGCGGAGAATCCATAGAGAATCACAGCGCTCAAAGCTTTAATTGAGGGAATAATTTACTTTCAAAAACACTCAATAGAATGGTGCATAATTGGCAATAGCGAAACTTTACTTGCTGACTTATTATGGATTAACGATGATGAATCTCAAATAAGCATTAGTGGTGACCACAAAATCACTGGTATTTTACAAGGAGAAAATGCTAGTCTTTCACGTTTGTCTTATAATCTAATTGAATTTTTTCAAAACTACGTAGACGAGGGTGATTCATTAGACAATGTCATAACAAAGAAAAAATAATTGGCAAAAAGCTAATTATTTTTTTATGTTCTTATAATAATCTATCTCGGATAAACTTTTCGATACCGCCTCTAAATCTTCTAAATTAGTTTCTTCATTTAATATGCGCTCAATATCAAATATTAAACTTTTAATAGAAGAATACTTGGTATAATCAACGCCATATCTTTTTAGTGTCATAACCTGATTATCACTTAAATAAATACCATTTTTTCTCATTTTAATTAAATTTTTATCATCATAAACAACTTTTATAATTTCTTCTATTTCTATTTCTTTATTATTAACTCTCATAATAATATCTCCACGAATATATTTTAGCACATTTATACATACAAAAAAAGAATACTACTGTATTCAAATTTCGTTTTCTTCTTTGTAAGTTTTACAAACTTCTTCTAGCTTATCAACGATTTCATCTGCCTCACTAAAAGATTTTAGTTTAGCACCACAAGCATACATGTGTCCTCCACCATTATACTGTTCAAAAAGTTTATTAATAACTGGCCCCCTTGACCTAGCTGAAGTTCTTATAACGTTATTTTTTAAATCTTCCGTAAATATTACCCAAGTTAATAATTCTTCAATAAAGTTATAATTATTCATGATGCTTCCGACACTTGCTGAATCAACGTTTAAATCTTTTAGGTCCTTGTCAGTTATTTTTATGTATCCAACACCGTTTTTAGTGACTTTCATGTTTTCAGAAATAAAACCTTCTAGTCTTACTTCAGAAATGCTTCGGTTGTATAATAAAGCGTATAATTCAGTAGGATTAATATGTTCATCCTCAATCAATCTTACAACCACCTTAAAAGTATTTAATCCTGCTCCTTGGAATAAAAACCTATTTGTATCTGCCACTATTCCCATAAATATATTTTCCGCTGCGTGTTTAGGCATTTTAAGACCGCAATCATAGCACCAAGTAGCTAATATTTCAGAAGCGCTAGATGCATTTTCATCTACTATTTCATAATCAGAAAACTTATCTATTTCAGGATGATGGTCCATTTTTATAACGTCTTTAAACTTATAAAAGTCAACTCCATCAATTCTTTTTATATCCGGAACATCAAGTGCTATTAAAAGAGCATCTTTATACGTTTCATCATCTACTTTTTCATGGGTTCCAAACATTTTAAATCTTGCTATCGAAGCGCCAACAACCTTTACTTTTTTATCAGGAAAATTTTCTTCGATTATCTCCTTTAACGCAAAAGTTGACCCCAAGGCATCAGGATCACCGCCAATGTGCCTTGCAATAACAATATTATTATATTTTTTTATTAAGTTTAATATCTTTTCGTTCATTTTATTCATTTACTAGTGCCAACGTATCCCTTGCTATCATAAGTTCTTCATCGGTTGGAATAACATAACATGCTATTTTAGAATCTTTTGCACTAATTAGTTTTTCCTCTCCTCTCAAGTTATTAGCTTCCTCGTCTAGTTTAACCCCAAGAATACCTAGTTTTTCTATAATTGCTTTTCTAGTAGTAATTGAATTTTCACCTACTCCAGCAGTAAAGATAATTGCGTCGCACCCTTCCATTTCAACGTAGTACTTAGCTATGTAATCAACGATTCTTCTAACGTACATCCTTTGTGCTAAAATGCAGTTTTCATCACCTTCGTTAATACCAGCTTCAACGTCCCTTGAATCACTACTTCTCATACTTATTGCAAGAAGTCCACTTTCTTTGTTAATTACATTATCGATTTCTTTTGGAGTCATGTTTGTTTTTTCCATTATATAAGGAATAATACTAGCATCTATGTCGCCACATCTTGTTCCCATGATAAGTCCAGCGTTAGGAGTAAGTCCCATTGAAGTATTTACACACTTTCCATTTACAACGGCAGAAATAGAAGCTCCATTACCTATATGACAAGTTATTAACTTAGTATCAGTTCTACCTAGTATTTCGTTCATTCTGTTAGATATGTATTTATGAGAAGTACCATGAGCTCCATATCTTCTTACTTTATAATCGGTATACCACTTCATAGGTAGCGCGTATAAATAATTTTCTTTTGGCATTGTTTGATGAAAGGCCGTATCAAAAACAGCCGTTTGTAAAGCACTTGGAAATACGTCAATAGCAGCTTTAATTCCGGTTACAGCTGCTGGATTATGAAGCGGAGCAAGCTTAGATAATTCATCTATCTTACTTAAAACTTCATCATCAATAACAACCGTTTTATCAAAATAATCTCCACCCTGAACAATACGGTGTCCGATTCCCTTAATCTCATCTAAAGATTCAACAACGTTATTTTCCTTTAATTCATTAACCAAAGCTTTAAAAGCCTGTTCATGATTATCTAGTTCCAATTCTTTTCTTATCTTTTCACCATTTAACTTTATCGTATAAAAGCTATTGCCAACTCCTATTCTTTCAAAATTACCAGAAATCAAAACTCTTTCTTCTGGCATTTCATAAAGCTGAAACTTCAAAGAAGAAGACCCAGCATTCACTGATAATATTTTCACAAAATCACTCTCCTAGGTATCATTATACAACAAATCTAATATAATTAAAACAAAAAGGTAGCAAAAATAGCTTGCTACCTTATAAAATCTATTTTTTAAGTTAAATAATTACTTTTGAGCGTTATAAGATCCACCTAATTGAGATTCACCCATTTTTACTAAACGTTTTGTGATTTCACCACCAACTGAACCATTAGCTCTTGCAGTAGCGTCAGCACCTAAGTTTACACCAAATTCGTTAGCTATTTCGTATTTCATTTGTTCAATAGCTTGTTTAGCTTGTGGAGCAACTAATCTGTTACTGTTACTTGATTTCATGTGTTTTTCACCTCCTGTACACTAATAGAATGTGAAATTTCTACCATTTCATACAAAAATTTTAGTGGTAATTTTTGTTAATTAAATTTTAAAAAAATAAAAAAGCATGCTATTAATAGCACACTTTTATTATTAGCTTTTTTAAGCTGCTCTATTCATTCCCCCAAAGGAATTATCACTTGGTGTATCATGATAGTTCCCAAACTTTTTATCAGAAAGTCCAAAGTTTTCTAAGATGCTTGCTCTTGCGCGGTTCATTGATTCTTCATACGCCGCATTTTCTTGTCTTAATCTCATTATTTCTTGTTGTGCAGCATCAAACCTGGATTCTAGTTGCTCACATTTTCTACGTAATTCTTCACACTCATCAGTTATTGCTGCAAATCTATTTCCCAACATATCAAGTGAACCTTTGACGTCAACAGGAATTCCTGGATAATTATTTTCATGCGAATCATATCTTTGATTTTCAACATAGCCCGGTTGAAATGATAATGGATTATCATATGAATCCGAATCGTTAAAAGCATTTCCTATACCATTATTGTCTTGTGTTTCTGGAAGATTAAATGGTAATGGATTATCATAGTTAGAGGTGTTATCTTGAGGAGTAGGAAACTGAATTGGTGGAACAACATTATCAGTTTGCGTAGGAATAGATTGCCCTATTGTAGGAATTTCACCAGAAACCGAAACTTGTGGTTCCTCGGTAGGTATATCTATTTTAGGTACTGGAATTGCTTCTACCTTTGGTCCTTCTTGAACTGGTATCTGCTCGCTAGCAGCAACATCAGTCTTAACAGATGCATCAGGTGTTGTTTCTACATTTTTTTCTTCTTCTCCGCTAGGAGCTTTTTCTTTACTTACCCTTACGTCATTTAAAACAATAACGTTATCAAGGTCAACGTTTTGTCCCGTAGCAATTGCATCTTTTTTAGCTTTTGTATCCATCTTGACTCCTCCTACCTCTAATATTATTCCTCACTTAGGACTTGTTGTCCGTCCTTAGCAATCTTTCTCATGGCATCCTTTACTTTCATCCACTCATCATTATCAGTTATGTTCTCTAACGAATAAACACCATCATTATCATTTAGTATTGCAACGTATAACTTTATCATACCGTTATCATCAACTTCATTAAAAGAGTAAACTATGTAAGTTTTTGAAGTATCTTTTAGCTTAAACAAAGATAATCTTTCAGCATCCTTTTTAGTACCACTCTCATCCACAATAACAAACTTTTCTTTTTGAGTAGTTTGTAAAGCAGACATTCCGTTTGCAAAACTTTGTCCAACATTAACTTTTTTTCCGCTTCCAATACTACTAGTAGTTACCATATGAACACCTCTTTTATTCTTATATACTTTATTTTAACACACCTATTTTCTTTTTGCAACAAAATATGAACAATCATAAGCACAATTTTCATGTAAATATTTATTTAAATTATTGAAATCATTAATTTCACTACGTTTTTTATTATCGTGGTCATAAAAACCTTTTAATCGTAATTTGCCGTAAGCCCAATCTCCAACAACATAATCAAAGTCATAAAAATAATCAGTACACTTACTTATAAATTCATCTTTATTATAACCATTCTTATAATCCTTTATTATTTCATATTCATTTTTATCAATCGTTATCCTTTCCATAGTCCCTCCATTATGATAAATTATATCATAATTTTTAATCCATTGGCAAACTATAAGTACCATTAATTCCCGATAGATAGTTAGGCACAGAACCTTTTACCACCTTCATTATTATAGGAATTTCCGAAGTAACCTTAGTTTCTTTTGATTGAAAAGGTAAAACCGTTGATTGGGTGACTTCGAGATAGATAAAAACCTCAATCAAAGCACTGTTTATTCCGTACTCGCTAACCCTTGTTTTAACGTCTATTCCAACGTTTCCAGAATACTCTATTTTAACTGGTATTTTAGGCCCAAAATTAGAAAAAAATACGTTATTAAAAGCCACTCCAAGCGGAACTTCATAAACGATACCTTTTTTTAATTTTTTCTTATCAATGCCACGGTACATCTCCTCAGGCAAGTTTTCTCCCATTTCAACTTCTTTTAATCTTTTTCTTGCATACTTTGCAACAAGTACTATCGTTTCGTTTAAAGCAGCCGTATTAAAATCAATGCTTTCTATCTCGCCATTATTATTTTTAGTAATTTCAAATAGTTCATCCGCTTTTATTTTTTCCGCAACTTGCTTGTATCCCGCTTGCCTTAAAACCTCAATCCCTATTCTTTTAGTTTGCTCACTTGCGTAACTCATTATAACCGGAAGTGCTCTTTTATTTAAAATAATTAAAATTAAAACGCTGGTAATAATAAGACATATAAATATACAAACATAAATATTTCCTAAAAAATTTTTAATTTTTTTCATAATATCACATAATAAGTATATGAAAAAAGTAAGCGACGTTTGTCCTTACTTAATAATAAACTTAGTTACTACGAAATATCCTATTAATGCTAATATTAACATAATCAAAATAACTATAATAACTTTTTTGGTTTTTCTAGTTCTTGATATTTCTTTCGTTAGCGTGCTAAAGTCCTCAAAATCATTTTTAGTAAACATATTAGAATCAGTGTAGAAAGTTTTATCAGCGGATGCTATTACTTTCTCTTGTTTCTTTTTGCCCGCTTTTTTGGTTTCACCGGAAACAACTTCATCCAAATCAGAAGAAATTGGGTTGGTTACAATTGTATTTTCCTCTCCTTTAAGATCAGAAAGGATGTCCAAAGCATTATCGGTATCACTTGGTTTTCTTGAAATAGCCATTGTATTTATAAGCTCTTCAAGCTCTTTTTCTTCGTTTTCAAGGCTCTCGTAACGCTTTTCACGGCTAATATTCCTACTTTCTTTAAAATCTAAATACTTTTGCTTTTCCTTGGCTTCTTCAATAAATGCTCTTTTATTTTTAGCATCGTTTATAATTTCATTTATGTCATAGACTTTATTACTTCTATTAGAAAAATCAGGCTTATCATAAGTATCTATATCTTCTACCGAATAATTCCTCATCGTTCGATACTGTCTGGTGTCATACTTGTCTCCCAACATATCCTTTAAACGGCTCAAGTTAATTTCTTTTGCGGTGTCAATTACCTGCATGTTTTGATACGTCGTGTCACGGTATAAATCATCATATACTTCTTCGTAAAGTTTGGTGTTACGGCGTGTTCTTTCATACCTTTTACGTCCTTCCGTCTGGTACTTATCCATCCTTGATTGCATGCTGACACCTCCTTATCCTCTATACCATATATAATATCATACTTTGTTATTTTTTTAAAGATTTATTGATTTTTTTAAAAGATGTTATATAATTAAGAACAGGAGGTAATTATGAAATTTATAGTAGATAAAGATTCATGCATAGGATGCGGAGCGTGTCAAGCAATATGCGAAGAGGTTTTTGAAATAACTGATGATGGTTACGCGGAAGCTAAAGATGAAGAAATAAAAGATAAAGATATCATAGAAAAAGCAACCGAAGCTATGGAAGGATGTCCAACCGATGCAATTTCTAACGAAGAAAAAGAAACTAACGACTAGTTTCTTTTTTTGTTATTAGCTAAATTATACAACTGCTTTACCTCTTTAGAAGATAACCTTCTTTTTTCACCACTTTTTAAATTACCCAAAGTTAAGAATCCAAAAACTTCTCTTTTAAGCTTAATAACCTCATGTCCAACACTTTCAAATATCCTTTTAACTTCATGATTCTTACCATCGTGAATGGTTATTTCTACAACCGAGGTTAAATTTTGTTTATTTATTTTTTTTACTTTAACACGACTAGGATAAATTTTTAATCCGTCGAGAATAACACCTGATTTTATTTTTTTTACGTCGTCTTTAGTTATAACTCCCTTTATTTTTGCAACGTAAAACTTATCAATCTTACTTGCCGGATGCATCATTAAATTAGCAAATTCACCATCGTTAGTTAAAAGTAGAAGCCCGGTAGTATCATAATCTAATCTTCCAACTGGATATATTCTTTTGTTTGTATCATCAAAGTAATCTAACACCGTTTTTCTTCCTTTATCATCTTTAGTGGTACAAACAACACCTCTTGGCTTATAAAATAAATAATATTCTTTTTCTTGATACTCAATTAAGTTTCCATCAACTAAAATTTCATCACCAAAAGAAGCTTTAGTGCCAAGCTCAGTTATTTTTTTACCGTTTACCATTACTTTACCTTGTTTTATTAATTCTTCTGCTTTTCTTCTTGAAGTATAGCCTGATTCTGCGATTATTTTTTGAAGTCTTTCCATCATTCCACCTTCTTTATACTCTTATGATTTTTCATTAACTTTTTAATTCCGTGCCCTTTAAAAGCTATCGTTGCAATTGATTTATCAACGTTTACAACAACTCCAGGTCCATACGTATCATGAACAACGTTGTCCCCTGCTTTAAGTCCGTTATCATCATTAAACATTTCAGTTTTATCTATCGTTTTAGATAAAACTTTAGTCTCAGGCATATCAAGGTATTTTACGTCTATTTCCTTTATGAACCTACTTGGCATGTTTACGCTCGTTCTTCCGAATAACATCCTTTTTAAAGCATTTATTAAATATAACTTTTTCTTAGCACGAGTTATGGCCACGTAACAAAGCCTTCGTTCTTCCTCTAAACCACCTTCTTCTACGGAATTAACGTGAGGAAAAATATTTTCTTCCATTCCAATAACGAATACATAACCAAACTCTAGTCCCTTAACAGAGTGAATGGTCATTAAGGTAACCTTTGGAGAATCATCGCCTTTTTCATCATTCACGTCACTTACCAGGCTTACTTCATTTAAAAAGTCCTCAAGTGATGCAATGCCACTTTCTTCTTCAAAGGTCTTCGTAATTGACTTAAACTCATTTAAGTTTTCAAGTCTTATATCAGCCTCCAAGGTATGTTCGGATTCCAAATCTTTTCTAATGCCAGACTTATCAAGCACCATGTCAATGGTTTCGGTTAAAGATAAAGTATCACTTTTTTTCTTCATTTCTAATATCAAATCTTTAAACGCTAGTTCTTTACCCTTTTCAATAGCCTCAAACATTGACGTTCCCTTCAAAATCGCGTCCATGCTTAAATTTTCAATCGTTTTAGAACCAATTCCTCTTTTTGGATAGTTTATAACGCGGGTTAAAGAAACATCATCCTTGGTGTTATAAATAAGTTTTAAATACGCAAGTAAATCTTTTATTTCCTTTCTAGAATAGAAAGCAAAAGCTCCTACTATTCTATAAGGAATGTTACTATTTAAAAAACCTTCTTCTATCGTTCTTGACTGCGCGTTAGTTCGGTATAACACCGCGATATCATCTAAACTTATTCCGTTATCTCTTAATTTCTTAACTTCACGGGTAACAAATGATGCTTCATCTTTTTCATCTAATGCTCTTACGTATTTTATTTTTTCTCCATCTTCATTTTCCGTCCACAAACGCTTATCTTTTTTCTGAAGGTTATTTTTAATTACGCTGTTAGCAGCATTTAAAATGGTTTTTGTTGAACGGTAGTTTTGTTCAAGTAAAATAACTTTAGCGTCTTTATAATCTTTTTCAAAGTTAAGGATGTTTTTAAAGTTAGCACCCCTCCATGAATAAATTGATTGTGAGTCATCTCCTACAACGCATATATTCTTATGCTTAGTACTTATCATTTTAGATAACACATACTGAGCTTCGTTAGTATCCTGATACTCATCAATGAAAACGTATTTAAACAATTCTTGATAACTTTCTAAAACCTCTGGATAATTATTAAACAACATAATTGGCATAACAAGTAAATCATCAAAGTCAAGACAGTTATTACGAAGAAGTGTTTCTTGATAATTTTTATACACTTTATAGGTTAAGTCACTTAACTCATCATGCACTAAGGTTCTATATTTTTCTGGTGTTACTAACTCATTTTTTGCAGAACTAATCTGATTCTTTATAAACTTAGGATTACACCTGTTAGAATCAATGTTTTGTTCTTTTAATATTTTTTTAATAACCGTTAAAGAATCATCACTATCAATGATGGTAAAATTCTTTTCGTAGCCTAAACGTTCATAGTTTTCTTTTATTATTCTAAGTCCAAAAGAGTGGAAAGTTGATATTTGAATGTTATAACCCTGGACACCAACTAACTTTATTACTCTTTCTTTCATTTCCTTAGCAGCTTTATTAGTAAAAGTAATAGCAAGTATGTTTTGCGGCGCAACATTTCTTTCTTTTATTAAATAAGCTATTTTAGTAGTTAAAACACTTGTTTTACCACTTCCTGCACCTGCAAGTATTAAAAGTGGGCCGTCACCCCATAAAACTGCTTCTTTCTGCCTATCATTTAAATAATCTAAGTTCATGCATAACACCTCTTTACTCAACTTATTTTAACATATTAAACAAATTAAAAATATACGTAAACCTAAAATTTACGTATATTTTATTCATTACTTAACGTTTTTCTTTTTTTATTTTCAAATGTAGCTTCATCCTTATAAGTAAGACTTAAAACTTCGTCATAAGGACTTAAAATTTCATGCGCTTCATTCATGATACCAAATAAAATTAAACTTTCATAAATAAAATCTAAATTATTATTCCCAGCTTCTTTTATACTTTTTTCAACATAAGAACGGTATCGTTTTAAATAATTTTCTAAAATTTCTTTTTCACTTCTCTTATTTACTTTACAATTAAGATTATTTAAAATTTGCATCAATTCTTCTTTCTTAATTTTACCTTTATTAATTATTGGTTTAACGACACTAACCACAATTTCTCCATTGTTTAAATAATGTTGTCCTGCTGAATAATATTCGGTAAACGCTGAATTTTCAAAAACATCAACGTAGTTTTCGGTATTTTTAGAAAGGTTTTTTCGGCATATAATATATTTTCTTGGGTTAAACGGATAAAATTGGTGCATTTTAATATCACCATTTTTCCAAAAGTAGCGATAAATACTTAATTCACATAAATATAAGTTATTTGTTTTTACATATCTGCCAAACATTAAAACCTCCTTATGTTTTTATATTATAACATAAATAGCTAATGTGTCTTATAAAAACTTCTATCAAGATATTTAGTTTCTATTACGTTACCATTTTCAATTACTTTTAAATATGAGTAATATGCTCCATCTTTGTAAACTGAATATGGCTCAAACGTTTTTCCTCCTAAGGCATTTTCGTTAGTCCATATATCAACGGTCAGATTATTACCAGTAACATAAGATACGATGTATATTGGATATTCATACTGATTTTTAAACTTATAATCAACCGTAGTTGAATAAACCGTTGCATCAAGTCCTTTTGGTACATAATCTGGTGCAAAAGTATGATTGGTTCGATAAACGGTTTCTAATCCCGCCTTTAGTTGTGCCATGTAAAGCGTTGATGCGAGCTGACAAACACCACCACCATTTGCGGTAGCAAGTTTACTATTTAAATAGATAGGAGCTGGCAAATAACCATTAGAAGCTCCATAAGGACCAATTACTTTTAAATAAGAAAATGTTTCGTTTGGCATAATGATGGTCCCATTAAGCCTATTCGAAGCCAAAAAAATGTTGTGTCCACGATTTCCCTTATTAGAAAAATAAGTGGTATAGCTTGATATTTTTTTATTTATTTTTGATAGTTCCTCGTTTTGTTTTTTAAATTCAGTAACTTCTCCCAAAGCTTCTACGACGATTTTGTCTCCAAGGTTATTAGTACTTTCTTCCAACGATTTTTTTAATTTATCTAAGTCTAGAATAAAACCATTCACCCCATCATTGTATGTAACGTTATGGTTATCATCTATCATAAGACCATTACTCTTAGGAAAAGTATCCATTTTTTGCTTAAGTATCAAAGAAAAACTATTAAAAGTATCAGAATCTAAATAACCATTTAAATAAAAAGTTTTGACCTTCTTCTTTTCTTTAATCATTCTAACCTTTTTATACCTAGGAATATTATTAACATAATTAGATATTTCATCTTTTATTTTTTTGGTATCAACCATTATTCCAACTTGATCATAAGGATACTCATAATCCCCATTAACGTTTGAAATAATTATAACACCTGACTTTAATTTATTATTTATAACGTCATCCAAATCATCTAATCTAACACCTTCTAAATTAGTATCATTCAAGTATATACCTGGAATGATTTTATTATTATATTTAGATAATAAGTTATTATCCAGGTTGTATTTAATAAAAAAAATAATACTAATTAAAACCATAAAAAACACCAAGACAAAAATTAAAACATTTTTTCTTTTAATAATCTTTTTCATAATTATTACTCCTATTATCTTTTATTATTTTATCACATAAAATACTTAAATTATTAATCATGTTAAAACTTTATTAACTCACCCATTAATGTAAGTAGAATATACTACTATTGTAAAAGGAGGAGTTATGAAAAAGAAAATAATTATTTTCGTTTGTCTTTTAGTTGTGCTAGCGGCCGTTTTATTTTTCGTAATAACTAAATTTACTAAAAACGAGGATAACGAAAACAAACTTGAGAAGGTAAAAGTGGCAGAAGTTGCTCATACAATCTTCTATGCACCAGCATATGCTGCGATAGCAAACGGATATTTTGAGGAAGAAGGAATAGAAATAGATTTAACACTAGCCGCTGGAGCTGACAAAGTAACGGCAGCCGTACTATCAGGTGACGTAGACGTTGGTTTTTGCGGAAGCGAAGCTACTATCTACGTATATAACAGCGGTGAAGAAGATTACTTAGTTAACTTTGCAAGGCTTACCAAACGTGATGGTTCTTTCTTGGTTTCAAGAGAAAAGTACGACGATTTCACCCTTGAAGATTTAAAAGGAAAAAACGTAATTGGAGGGCGTAAAGGCGGAATGCCAGAAATGACCTTTGAATGGGCACTAAGAGAAAATGGTATTGATCCTAAAAAGGACTTAACCATTGATACAAGTGTTGCTTTCGCGGCCATGGAAGGAGCGTTCATTGGCGGTAACGGAGACTTTGTAACGTTATTTGAACTTAGTGTAAGAGAATGAAGTCACCAAGTGAAAAATTATATGCCTTTTAAAGACAAAAATAACAATTCACTTGGTAGTTGACCTTATATCTTTTAGTTCCTTGTGTATCATATCCTCTTTTAAATTCATAACTACTTCTTAAAATTAGTTGTAGTTTTTTTGTTTCATCATTCTCCTTGTAAGTTAAAAATATATTTAATTCCATATTATTTTTATCATTACATATTTTAGATACTACGATACGTTCTAGTAAAGAACTAATTATTTTATCTATTGTAGATTTAGAATTAACTTTTTGTTTTAAGATTTCAGCAAGTTCATTAGTTTTATCAGTTGTTCCTTTTAATTTCTCTTTTTGACTTTTTAACTTATTAAGTTCATTATCAAGAACTTTAATTTTTTCGTTAAAAGAATTATTCCTTTCATAGAACTCTGTATTTGATAAACTACCTTGTAAACTAAGTTCTAATAATTTATCTTTTTTAGCATAAAGATTATTTATTTCTTTTTCTCTTATATTTATTTCTTCATCTATACCAGTATCTATTTCTAGATGTTTATAATAGTTCATAAGAGTATCAATAACTTCATTTGAATCTATTTGTAGTTTAGAAATTAAGTCTTTAAAAATTGCATCTAGTTCAGATTCTCTAATATTTGGTGAATCACAAGTAGATTTACCGCTTTTTAAATATTCGGAACAAACCCAAGTAATATCTTTTTTATTTTTTCTAAACTCTCTTCTATGAAAAACTGTATTGTGCTGCCCACAGTATATTTTAGCACTATATAAGTATCTATTTTTATAAATACTTTTGTCTTCTTTTCGTTCACTAAATGCTTTCTTTCTTGATATTAAACGATTATTAGCTCTATTCCATAAATCCTCATCAATTATTGGTGGTATTCTTGTTTTATCTTCATACATAACCCAATCATCTTTTTCAAAGTATTTTATCTTTTTAGTCATATAATCTACTATTTCAGATTTTCTTGCACAATAATATCCTTTATATTTAGGATTTTCAATCATTCGTGAAATTGTAGATATACACCATTTATTACCTTGACAAGTCTTTAATCCTTCGCTATTTAAAGTTTTAACAATCTTAGAAAGTGTTAATTCTTCAACTGCATATAGTTCATAAATTCTTCTAACAACTTTTGCTTCTTCTTCAATGATATTTAATACTCCAGTATCCTTATCTTTTTTATAACCATAAAGTAAATCATTACCTAGTATTTCACCACGTTCTATCGCACGATTCATACCAAATTTAACACGTTCTGATAAACGTCTAATTTCATCTTGTGCCATAGAAGCCATTATGGTTAACCTAAGTTCAGAATCAGGCATAGCAGTATTAATATTGTCATTTACAAATAATACAGCCACTCCATAAGATAATAATTCTCTAGTATATTTAATACTATCAAGAGTATTTCTTGAAAATCTAGAAATTTCTTTGGTAACTATTAAATCAAATTTACCACTTCTAGCATCTTCAATCATTTTCATAAAATTATCTCTTTTAACATCACTTGTACCAGTTATCCCATCATCTACATAACCTTTGACATAAGTCCAATTTGGATTTTCCTTTATATATTGTTCAAAATGTTCCACTTGATTTTGAAGAGATTTCTTTTGTTCTAAATGATCTGTTGATACTCTTGCATAATCCGTTACTCTAAGTTTTATACTTGTAAGTGGCATTCCCATATTTAACTGCTTTCGAACAGTATATAAATCCAATTCTTCTTCTCCTTTCTAAAAACATTATAGCATAATTTTTCATAAATTTAATGAGCACCATTTAAATCACGACTTTTTAATTCTTTTAAAATATTCTCCTCAGTATATTTAAACATTTTATACGAAATTTTATTTTCATTAAATAACTCTTTATTTAATGTGAGAGCCACTTCTAAAAGTATTTCTTTATTCTTATTTTTTACTTCTTTACTTCCCATAAGATTATTGTTATTCATAATCACTCTCCCTTATTTAAAACTATGAGAAATAATACAAAATAATACTTTAAGAAAAAAGCAGAAACTACTTGGTATCTAGTTTCTGCTTAACTTCTTTTATATGAGTAATTTTTAAAGTGTTTTCTACAGTTTTTATTAAATCCTTAATTTCATTATGAAGAAGATTATTGTTATCCTCAATCATTTTTATATCGCCTTTAGAAATCAAAAGATTTTTAACCAGCTGACCTTGTTCATATTTTATTTTATTAACAATACCAATAACTTCACTTATCTTTGCTAGAATCTCAGTTCTACCTTCAATGTTTTCTTTATATACAGTTTCATAAATACAGGCACTTCTAACATAAGCAGCTAAACGTGGACCAAATCCATATTCAATTGCTTTTTCTGTAATAATTTTTCTTTCTTCATCATTTAACATTATATTTATTTTCTTTCTTCTATCTACTTTAGTCATTTTTATTCTCCTTTTCATTTAATTTTAATTTATAATTTAATAATTCCTTAATATAAGACTTTCTATAATATTTTTGATCTAACCATTTTACACCAATAGGTTTAATATATAGTTTTCCATCCATATAGCATTTACAACTTATTTCTTTATTCATTCTTTCAATTGCTTTTAGAATAGAACTATTACTTTTATTAAAATATTCTTGAAGTTCTTTAACATTTAGATAAGGATAACTTTTTTCAAAATGCGGAATATTTAGTTCGTTCTCCATATCTAATATTTGTTTTTCTAAAAAGTTTATTTCTCTATCTAAATAAAATCCTTGTTTATTGAAATAAACTTTTTTTAACCAATCCACAAATTCTAAATTAAAAAAAACAATTAAATCGCTACTTGGACCTAATTTATAATAAATCCAATTTTCAAAGTAATGTAATTTTTCCATTACCTTTATAGCATGATTTAATTGTTTTTCTGATACTTCTAATTTCTTTTCAACATCTATTTTATACATCCATTTTCCTTTCAGATTTTCACCTCAATTCTTATGACATATAATATAATTTCAATCTATCAAGCATGGTGTTATCACACCCTTTTCTTGTTAGGGATAAATCCCTAAGACCCATTATAGTCTCCGACGGTTTAGATAACTTTCAATCATATTAATCACGCTCCTCTTATAAGATAATAAAAAAAGGACACAAAAAAGAGAGATAAAATCTCTCAAAATTAGTCCTTCTTACAATTACCCTATATTACCATTTTAACACATTTTTTTAGGACACGCAACGGCACGTTTTTCAAATTTTGTATAAAAATTGTGATTTTCTCTATAGACTAAAGGGAAAAATTTATTATTTTGATAACTGTTTTTTCTTTTCTTTCTTTTTTTCAGATTTATAAGCATTGTTTAAATTATCTAATAATTTTATCCATCCTTCACCAATTACTTCTTCAGCAAATTGAATGCCATTAGGAGAAAAATGTAACATCCTTTGACCTAGTGATGAAATAGTCATACCTGAATGTCCTTGTTCATGAGTAATTTTACTAATATCTTCCCAAGACGAACCATTAGAAATACATTCCATTATTTCAGCAGCATTTTCAAAAGAATATAGTTCAGATAACAGAAAATAATCATCTACTTCTCCCGCCATATATATTAATTGTTCAATGGTTTTTGTCCAATTTTCTTGTTCTTCTTCTTTGCAATAAGCAGAATACTTAGCCATTTTTTCTATATAGTCTTTTGCTATATAACTACAAAATTTTCCATCTTTAGTTATAAATAAAAGTTTTGCCATTTTCATATCTCTAATTGCATTTTTTGCTGTCGGCTCAAACATTTCATTAACAAATTTTTGTGATTCTTCTTTTGTCATTTTAAAATCCCCCAATCAATTGCAATATATTATACACTTTAAAATAATTGTTTGCAATAGATACCAGTCTTTAACAAATGTATAATCTATAATTCTATATTGTTTACCAAAATTGATTTTATTCCATTTTTATTTAAAAGATCAACAACGTCTTCTCTATCATCTATAAATAATATTTCATCTAATTTGCATTTATTAAATCTTTGAATTATTTTTACACCATCAACTTTTAGTTCTTGTGTTCCAGCTGATATAACCTCAATATCATTGCCATAATGTTTATTTACAAAATTTTGCTTGGCTTTTAAGTGAAAAGAAAATTTCATTCCTGATAAACAATACATCTTAATATTATTTTTCCTTAAAGTGATAATAAAATCATTTAAGACTTCTGACTTTATACATGGCTCAATATCCTCATAAAAAGTATTTGGATTTTTATAAGCATTTAAATAGTAATTTAAATACATATCTTCACTTTCTCTACGTTTTTTACTAAAATCTTTATCGTTGTGAATAGCTAATGTATCATCAAAATCAAAAATAACTACTTTAATATTATTCAAATTCATATCCACTAATTTCATATTTTTTTCGCAACCTTATATATCAATTTCTTCTATTTCTTTATTTAAAATATCAAGATAATCTTTTTCAGCGGTAGTTAAATGTGTTTTCATATATTTATCGTATTCTTCATGGGCTTTTTTTAAAGCTTGTTCATGAGAAATTTTACCACTATCTTTTAAAATATCTTTTCGTGTCATTTTTAAGAAAGAGTCTAATTCATCTATCCAATCTTGCATTGTCATTGGATGTCTATCTAAAGCATTAATTTCGGCAACATCTAAATAGGCAGATACAATTCTATTTAAAATATTTAATTCTTCTTCAGTTAAATAGTTTTTAGCTATTTCTGTTTCACTTTTAGTAGGATAGTTTCCTTTAAAATTAGTAAGTCCTAAATTTTCTTTTTCTGAATCAATTCTATAAAATATAACTTCAGCTGCTGTATTGCCATGTGTAGCATAATGCATTTTATTTTGTACCGTTTTAAAGAAATCTATTGATAATTTATCTTTAGGATTATAATCAATACTTGTTGCATAAATATCTAACACTTTTCTCCAGAAAACTTTTTCTGAAGATCTAATATCACGAATTCTAGCAAGCAATTCTTCAAAGTATGGATTTGTACCATTATTTTTTAATCTTTCATCATTTAATGCAAAACCTTTAGTCATATATTCTTTTAAAACTTTAGTTGCCCATATTCTAAATTCTGTTGCTTTTTTAGAATTAATTCTATAACCAACTGCAATAATAGCATCTAAATTGTAGTGTAAAACATTATAGTTTTTACCATCACTGGCAGTTGTTAAGAATTTCTTAACAACTGAATCTTTTTGCAATTCACCTTCATCAAAAATGTTTTTTAAATGCATAGAAATATTATTTTTTGTCGTATCATAAAGGTTAGCCATTACATCTTGACTCATCCATATATCCTCATTTTGTATGTTAACATCTACTTTTATATTACCATCTTTTGATACATATATAAGCATATTATTTTTCATAAGCTATTCTCCTTTCAATAGTTGTTACTAATTCAATTATACCAAAAAAAGTTGAGTTTTTCTCAACTTTAGCAGTATTTTATATGGAAATTTATTTTGAACAATATTAGCGACTTCTTATTCTTGCACTAAGAGAACCTAACGCACTATCAGTTGAAAAACAAGGATTAGGATACGTAGTTGGTTACGTAGGACAGTGGGGAGGAGAAGTACCATATACATCATATAACGCTAGAAAAAGTTACATAGAAGAAAATCCGGAATTAATAGAAGGATTTACGAGAGCGATTGATAAGGGATTAAATTATGTTAAAACCACCGACTCAAAAAAAGTGGCCGAAGACATAACGGAATTTTTCCCTGAACTATCAATAGATGATTTAACCGCAATCATTGAAAGGTATAAAACTAACGACGCATGGGCTGATTCAACGCAAATAAATGAAAATGACTTTGATCACTTACAAGAAATAATGATAAGTAGTGGAGAATTAGAAAAAAAGGCACCATATGACAAGCTAATATACCAAGGAAAGTAATTAATGAAACTCTTAGAAGTTAAAGGGTTATCAAAAAATTATTTAACTAAAAAGCAAGTCATATGTGCGCTTGAAAATATTGACTTAGTAATTAATGAAAATGAATTTATTGTCATGGTAGGCCCGTCTGGTTGTGGAAAATCAACCATACTATCAATCATTGGTGGATTAGAAACAAAAAGTAACGGGGAAATTACATTTAATAAAAAAGATATAAAAGTGGGCTACATGTTCCAGGAAGATACACTTTTTCCATGGTTAAACGTATTAGATAACTGCTTACTAGGCCTTAAAATAAGTAAAAGCTTAAACAAAGAGAACGTTGAGTACGTTAAGCATTTGTTAAATAAGTACGGTTTATCTAATTTTGAAAAAAGTTATCCGAGAGAATTATCAGGAGGTATGAGGCAAAGGGTAGCACTAATTAGAACCCTTGCAACAAAGCCAGATATTTTACTTCTAGATGAACCGTTTTCAGCTTTAGATTACCAAACAAGAATAACCGTTTCAAACGACGTATTTAAAATTATAAAGGAAGAAAAGAAAACCGCTTTAATGGTAACTCATGACATTTCTGAAGCCGTTAGCATCGGGGATAAAGTAATAGTTCTAAGTAATCGTCCCTCAACCGTCAAAAATGTTTACGAAATTAAAATGGAAAACAAAAGTACTCCAAGTAAAAATAGAAGCAATGAAAAATTCAACTATTATTACAATTTAATATGGAAGGACTTAGATCATTATGAAGACTAATGATGAACATAAAAAGTATCTTAAAAAATTAAAGTTATCAACAGCAAAAGTAATAATAACTCAAGTTTTACTGTTAATAACTTTCATTGCACTATGGCAAATTCTATCAGATTATAAAGTTATCAACAGCTTTCTTTGCTCAAGTCCAAAAAAAGTAATAGAAACAATAATAAGTTTGTGGAATTCTAATGATTTATTAATACATGTGTGGATAACTTTAAAAGAAATATTAATAAGTTTTAGTTTAGGAAGCATAATAGGAATAGTTTTTGCCGCGTTTCTTTGGTGGAGTCCTTTTGCCTCAAGGGTATTGGACCCATATCTTACAATATTAAATAGTTTACCTAAAGTATCTCTTGGTCCAATAATAATTATATGGGCCGGTGCAAATCAAAATTCAATAATTTTAATGGCACTTTTAATCTCGACAATCTCAACAATAATCTCCGTATATGTAGGATTTAAACACACCAATAAAAATCAAATAAAACTTATGCAAAGTTTTCATGCCAGTAAATTTCAAACATTTACAAAAGTAGTGTTTCCGTCAAACATAACAACCATTATTAGTTCGTTAAAAATAAACTTATCAATGACTTTCGTTGGAGTTATAATGGGAGAACTTTTAGTTTCAAAACAAGGTTTAGGCTATCTAATAAATTATGGCTCACAAGTATTTAACATCAACCTCGTAATGGCAGGTGTCGTACTACTAGGTTTATTAACAAGCTTATTATATTTTATTATCTTATTTATTGAAAACAAACTAAAAAAGGAATGATAATCATTCCTTTTTTATTGATAACAAGTATCACCATCAGACTTTATATTATCATAATTATAATTTCCTTTTACATCAACTATTATGGTATCGCTAAGATTATTATTGCAGTTTCCTTTTAAGTTTATAAGTCCATCTTCTTCAAGTTGATTTAGCGTAAAAGAAAAGCTTTCTTTATTAATTAATTTTGGTGCATAATATTTAGCGGCAAACAAATGAGCGGCATTTTCTATCTTTTGATTTAAAATACTTTGGTTTTCTTCTTCAGACTTTTTTATTTGCTTGGTCATGCTAGGAGCCGCAATTACCATTATAATTGCTAAAATAACAACTACTGCTAACAACTCCACCAAAGTAAAACCTCTTCTATCATTCATTTAAACACCCTCCTTATCCAAATCTAAGCCTGGGTTTGGATCTAAAGAAAAATCAGCCCTATCCCCTTTTAAGTACGCTTGATAACCTGCCGCCCCAATCATTGAAGCATTATCAGTACAGTAGCGTAACTCAGGCATTAAAAGACTAACCCCCAAATTATTACAAACTTCCTTAATAGCCTTTCTTAAACCACTGTTAGCGGAAACTCCACCAGCCAATAAAAGTTGTTTGACCTCATACTCTTTAATTGCTCTTTCGGTCTTTTTTACTAATATATCAACTACGGTTTCTTGAAAAGACGTAGCAAGGTCCTCTTTATTTATCTCTCTTTTTCTTTGCGTTTCATTATGCACAAGGTTAATTACCGCGCTTTTAATTCCGCTAAAACTAAAGTCATAGGACTTATCATTTTTTGCATGAGGTAAATTATAGCTATGTTTACCAACTTGAGCTAATTTGTCCATTTCTGGCCCGCCTGGATATGGAATTCCAATAACTCTGGCAACTTTATCATAAGCTTCACCAACAGAATCATCTAGTGTTCCACCTATTTTCTTAAAAGAATATTCTTTTTCCATATAAATAAGTTCCGTATGACCACCAGACACGACAAGGGCCAAAAGTGGAAATTTAAAATCACCACTAAATTTATTGGCATAAATGTGTCCCGCCATATGATTTACTGGTACTAAAGGCCGGTTAGTGGCATAAGAAAGCGCCTTAGCAGCTTCAACACCAACTAGTAATGCACCATTAAGTCCAGGACCATACGTAACTGCTATTGCGTCCATATCATTGAAAGTGAGATTAGCTTTCTTTAAACATTCCTCAAAAACCATCGTAATGACCGCCGAATGATTTCTACTAGCTATTTCAGGAACAACACCTCCAAATTTTTTATGAATGTCGATTTGGGTAGAAGTAACCGTTGCTACATCAACGTTACCATTTTTAATAATACTAGCACTAGTTTCATCGCAACTAGTTTCGATTGCAAAAACGTAAATATCTTTCATTATCTCAACTCCAGTTCCATGACGTAAGCATCATCTTGCCCATTATTATAGTAATGTACTTTGTTAGCAACAATTTTAAAACCATGTTTGTAATAAAAATCTAAAGCAGGCTGGTTAAGTTGATTAACTTCAAGGGTAATATTAACACAATTCTTTTTTTTACACTCATTAATTATAGCTTCTAAAATTCTCGACCCATACTTTTTTTTTCGATGGGAATCATCTATGTAAACATCAATTATTTCTGCCCTGTCATAAATGATTGAATACGAAATAAAACCTACAATTTTATTTTCTTCTTCACAAACTAAACAAGAAGAAAAAGCATTTAAATGAAACTTATAATTATTATGTAGTTTTTTACCAAGGGCATTAATCGAATCAACGTCGTTTTTATCGTACTTTCTAACTAACATCCTTATTTTTCTCCGCATCAATTTTCTTTAAGTATAGCGCTGATACCAAGTGAGGATTAACACTCTTATTTTTTAATGCCTCTTTAACTACCCTTACATAATCATAAGATTCTAAAACGTTAACATTAATGGTATTATCCTTTTCAAGCTCATGACATAGCCTTTCTACTTCGGAATTATAATCAAAACAACTAATGCTTATATTATCATTATTAAACCTTTTTACAATCTCTTCATCAGATGTATAGCCTTCATAGGTATCACAATTATCTCCATATATTCCAACATAAAAACAATTATTTCTATCAGGAATAACCGAAATATTTATCTTATTTTTTAAAGAAGAATACATCATGGCTTCTAACGTACTCATCACGTATATTTTTTTACTTAAAACCCAAGCTAAGGTTTTAGAAACGGTAACTCCTACCCGTATGCCAGTAAAACTTCCGGGACCATTAAGAACTAAAATATTATCTATATCATAAATGGTAGTTCCCGTACGATTTAATACGTTAATTATTTCTTTTAATAAGAAATTTGAATGTCTACTATAAGATTCTACGTTTGAAACAAAAAGAAGCTCATCACTATTAACCACCGCAATTGATAAGCTTTTTCTAGATGAATCTATAAATAAAGTTTTCAAAGGACATCCTCACATAAATCTTCATATTTACTCCCATAAGGGATTATGGTTAACGCTCTTTTTTCTTCACCCACTATTTTGAATCTTATTTCCAAACGCTCTTCGGGCAATTCATTTTTAATTAAGTCAGCCCACTCAATAATTATAATTCCATCTTTTTTCATGTATTCCTCAAGACCAAGTTCCTTAGTATCTCCCTCAAGTCGATAAACGTCCATGTGATATAAGTTCATTTCTCCACTATTATATTCCTTTATTATGTTAAAAGTTGGAGAAGTTATGTTCTCATCAATACCTAAAGCACTAGCGAAACCCTTAGTAAAAACAGTTTTTCCACTACCTAGTTCTCCAATTAGGCATATAACCATATTGTTAAATTTTTCAGACTCAAAATTCTGAGCTAAAACGATTGTATCTTCTTCTGAATTCGTTGTTAACTTATATTCCATCTTAATCACCATAAACATTATATTAAAAAAAAAATGTTATTTCAATATAAAATATCATTTTTTCAAATTGTTACAATCTTCTTGAGTAAAATATAATAAAATAGCTTTAGAATTAGAAAAACTCCGTACTCAATATTTTTTCTAATTTTATATAAGATTCATATAATTTATCTTCTAAAACGTCATAGCACTTATTGTTCTTTAACATAAGTAACTTAATGTTATTGTTTAGAGTATCCAAAACATATTTACAATACATACGACTAGCTAAAAATCTCATAAATTCCCTCCAAAGAAAATTATATAGTAAAACAAAAAACAGATTAATATCAGAAATTCCTGATATATCATGTTATTAATTAATATATTAAAATTTATATGAGAGGTGATATTATGGCGTTTGTACCTAAACGTACAAAAGAAAAGGAGCCAGCTGGCTATAAATCACTATACATAAAAGAAAAATTAATAAAGGAAATAGAAAAGATAGCAAAAGAAAATAATACATCTTTTAATAACGTTGTAATTTCTATGATCGAGCAGTGTTTAGACAAGAAATAAACACTGTTTTTATGTGATACACTAAATAATTTAATTCTTGTTGTATAGTAAAAAGCACACGTTAGTGTGCTTTTAAAATGCATAAAAAAAATTGGCAACTACCTATTTTCGCTTACACTATCGTCGGCGTTAAAGTGCTTAACTGCTGTGTTCGAGATGGGAACAGGTGTATCCACTTTGCTATCGTCACCAATTAAATATAGAGAAATAATTCTCTGAAAACATGATAACATGGTATTCAACAAATTAATAGGGTTAAACTCTCGATCTATTAGTACTAGTCAGCTCAACGTATCACTACGCTTCCACGTCTAGCCTATCAACCAGATAGTCTTTCTGGGATCTTAGTTTTTAAAAAACAGGAAAATTCATCTTGAAGTTGGCTTCCCACTTAGATGCCTTCAGCGGTTATCCATTCCCTACATAGCTACTCTGCACTGCAGCTGGCGCTACAACAGATACACCAGAGGTAAGTCCATCCCGGTCCTCTCGTACTAAGGACAGATCTTCTCAATTTTCCAACGCCCACAACGGATAGGGACCGAACTGTCTCACGACGTTCTGAACCCAGCTCGCGTGCCACTT
>CAMMVQ010000003.1 GCA_946500425.1 uncultured Mollicutes bacterium
CAGTATTAAATACAAAATCTCTCTTGTAACTGACTATATATATCATACAAGGATATTATGAGAAAATTATATATTGTACGTCATGGTAAAACGGATTGGAATGTGCAGGGATTATTACAAGGTTCAGCTGATATTGAGTTGAATGAAACTGGGATATCAGAAGCAAAAGAATTAAAGAAAAAAATTGATTTAGATAAAATAGATTTATGCATTTGCTCACCTTTAAAAAGAGCAAAACAAACGGCAGAAATATTAGTAGGAGATCAAGTTGAGATTATATATGATGATTTGCTATTTGAAAGAGGTTTTGGAGATTATGAGGGAAAGAAGATTATTTTTGATCTGATTGCGCCACAGTGGGATTACAAGTTGAATGATTCATCACATAATATAGAGAGTATTCAGGATTGCTTAGCTAGAGCTAAAAAGTTTTTAGATAAGATAAAAAAAGAATATCCTAATAAAAATATATTAATTGTATCACATGGTAGCTTTATTAAAACTTTACATTTTAATTTAGTTGGTTATGATGAAAATACTGATTTTTTATCATTTAACCCTAAAAATACTACATTATATGAATATGACTACGAATAAAATAAAGAAAGTTGATATATTTGGCACTTGTTACACAAGAGAGTTATTCAATACTACTGCAGAATATCAAGTAAATACCTATTTAATGCAACAATCTATATTTACTATGTTTTCGAAACCGTTAAATATAGGAATTGAAGATGCAATAAGTCATGACAATTTTAATTTTAAAAAAAGAATGATTTATTATGAATTTAATAAAATGGGCCTAAATAGATTGTTGGATAAATCGGCTGATTATTTAATAATAGACTTATCAGATGGTGCACGTGATATATTTGAATTTAACGAACCATTAGGAGTAAAAATAGTAGATACTCACGATATAGAGTTGACTTTAAAATGTCTTAAGAAAAAAGAAAAGTATAAAAATATGTCTATGAAATGTTTCGATGTAAGAAATTATTCCGATGATGAAATAAAAATATATCTAAAAAGATTTATAGATGAGATATTGAAAAAATATAATCCAGAAAAAATAATCTTAAATAGGGTTCAAATGCAAAATATTTATTATGATAATAATGTAAGAAAAACTATAGATAATAGTTTCATTTATAGTAGGTATGATTTTATTAAAAGGTTAGAGGACATGTTTTTAAAATTACTTCCTAATTGTAAAGTGTTATATACTAAATATGAACCTGTACTAGATATAAATCATAGATTTGGCGGACCTCATCCTATGCATTTTGAACATATGTATTATGAATATAGAATGAACGTATTAAATGCAATTATAAATGATGATAAAACATTTGATGAAATCAATAAAACATATAAAGACATGTACGAACAAACGATAAGTCAAGTAAAATCCAAAACAATTAAACTATAAAATAAAAATGTACAAGTTTTCCTACTTATACATTTTTATTTGCTTTTTTGATGAATAGACCATGAAAAAATTTTATAGTTATTTGCTTATTAATATAAGTTGTATATTAATAAATGATATAATAAATATAATTATTCAAAACGGAGGGAAACATAATGAAAACTGATATAATTTTAACGGGAATAATAAAAGATGGAGATTATTTATTAGCTGTAAAAAGAAGCGATGATGATGATTTCTATCCTGGTGCTTGGGAGTTCCCAGGTGGACATTTAGAAGATGGAGAAAGCATAAAACAGGGTTTAGCAAGAGAACTAGAAGAGGAAATAGGTTTTAAATTCGAATTTAATCCTATTATTACAAATTATAATGATGAGATAAAAAATAAGAATGGTAAAAAGATTCATAATATAGAAATGGATTTTATCATTAATGTAAATAAGAATAAATTAAATGTTATACTAAGTAATGAACATGCGGAATATAAATGGGTCACTAAGGATTCTGATTTATTAGATGAATACATAAAAGCAAAGCTATCTAATTTAAAAGATTAGCTTTGCTTTTGCTATTTAATTTATATAATACTAATTTTCATCATGATTTTCTATGTTCATTAAATATTCATAATCTTTGAAAAAATCCCTGATATCAAAATTATATTTTTGAGCAATATAAAATAGAGTGTCTAAAGAAACTCCAGTATCAACGTTTGGACTTTCTATTTGAGATATAAAACTTCTGCTCATATTACAGTCCTCAGCTAATTTTTCTTGAGAACATTTTATAATATTTTTTCTAATGTACTTAAAATTTTTACCAATTAAACTAAATAGTTCATAAGAATTTTTCATACTTCTTCACCTATTAATATTTTATAGTAAACACAAAGCAAAAACCGCTCGTGCATAGCGAGCGGAAAGGCTTTAAAATTAAAAAGTGTATGATATAATAAAAGTGAAGATAAATGGGCGTCAAAAGTCATCAAGACTTGAATTATATGTGAATTATAATCTTTTGCGTTTTGAACAATGATAATGATGTGGCACAAGCTAAGTTAAAAGAAAATAAAAGGATTAACATTTAATTATAAAGTGTTAATCTTTTTTATTTTTTATATTTATTGTAATACTGTTGACTAATATATTTAATCGCGTTATAATAAAGTCTCTAATTTGGGGAGTGGTATTATGAAGGTTAGAGACATAAAGAAAATAATTGAAAACTATGGTAAAAAATTAGATAACGTATACGCGACTTACATGGATATTCGCCATAATGAGATAGTAAAAAGAGAATTACAAGAAGCTAGAAATAATTATAAAACCGCGGTTATGGCATGTATAGATTATGATTTTATGATTGAAAACTTCGGAAAAGAAGAAGCCGTTTTGTTAATAGAAGACCAATTAATTGCCCTGGCAGATGATTTTAAGACATTAAAAGAAAGTTTGGTTTTAGATGATAATACTTCACTTGAAGAAATTAATCATAAGATAAGTATCGTACGTAACCGTCTTCTTGTATATTCAATGATGGTTAACATCATAAAGGAACTTTCAGAACAAGAATTACAAAAATTTCATGATTATGTAGGAAAACTAAATGATAAGATTTTAGCCGATCATCAAAAACTCGAGGAAGAAAAAGCTGATAAAATTTACAAAAAAATTCATGATGAAATTACAAGGTCCCATAATATTCATGACGATGATAAATTAAGCACTTATAGAGTTGCACTTTTAGATGGATTTAAACACAAGCGAAGCGATTATTATGGTGGCACTTTTGATACTAAGACTATGGCGGATTTTAGTGGAGAATACGTTGATAAAGATTTGTATGAAGAAATTATGGGAGATACATATTTATTGTCATTAGAAAAAATTAATTCACTTTATGCTTTATCGCATAATAAAGGTGTTAAAAGAACTAAATAAATAGTTCTTTTTATTTTTTGTTTTTGTTATAATGTTTATAGGTTAGAAGGTGATAAAATGATAAGATTTATAAAACAAGATGAAGTAGAACAAAACGTAAAAGAGGAAAGTATTATTATCGTTCCTTCCTGCCTTGAATATTATTATAAAAATAAATATTATGAAAAGAATTTTAGCATTTATAGTATTAATAAGTTTGTTTTGAAAAATTATAACGAAAGAAAAAAAATGGTAAATGAAAAAGAAGCTTTTGTTATTATGCATCAAGCTTTTTTAAAGTGTAAAAATAATCTTTTAAAATATAAAGAAGTTGAAAACCTTGACTTCATAAAAGATTTGCTAGAAACATATAAAGTTTTTTATGAATTTGATTTCGTTAGTAATAATAAGGTGCACGATTTAAAAATAATTTATGAGGAATATGAAAAGTTACTTGCTTGTTATGAATTAATAAGTGAGAGCTTGCTAATTAAAAGCGTAATTAAAAATGGTTATTTTAATGGAAAATACGTTTTCTTGGGATTGGAAAACCTTACTTCGCTTCAGATAGAATTAATGAAAAAGATAGCTGAAGAAAATGAGGTTGTTATTTATTATGATGGCTATGATGAAAGGTTAATTAAAAAGATAGATGCTAATTATAAGTTAGATAATAACCTTCCTTCAAATGATGCTTTAGTTTATGCTTTAAATGATACCGAAGATGAGGTTTGCTTCGTTTTGAACGACATATCTAAGAAGGTTTTAGAAGGTGCGAAATACCATGAATTTGCCATCGTTTGTCCTAACGCTGATACTTATGAACCATACGTTGAAATGATATTTAACGTTCCTTATTCCAAAAAGAATGTAACTGGGCTTTTAACTTATAGGTTCATAAACGTTTTAAAAAATATTTTAAAAGGAGACTTTTCTAACCAAAACTTTCTTAATCTTCTTAAACTAGATATTTTTGGGGTTTCAAAGGAAGTTATTAACCAAATTGATAATTATGTTTATACCTGGAACTTAGAAAAGGAAAGTTTTTACTTACCGTTTACTAAGACGTGCAAAAACGTTAACTTGAAACTGGTTAATAACGCTAAAGATGAAGTGATAAATCAAATTAAGTACTTTTTAGAAAACGTTTTAAATGTAAGAAGCGCAAAAGCAATAGCAAAAGAGTTTTGGACTTACTTAGAACAGGCACAAATTGATGAGACTTTATTTAAACTTGACAAAGATGGTTATAATCTTTTAGTATCATCGTTAGAATGCATAAATGACTATGTAAATGAGATTGACTTAGATGAGTTTTTTGAGGTTTTATCAAAGCTAGTTAGTCCCGTTAAAAAGACTAGTTATAAAAGTGACGAAGTTATGTTGTGCAATATAAGTGAAGGCAGTTATTTGGGGAAAAATTACGTTTATTTTTTGGGGGCCAGTGAAGATAATTTTCCAGGAAAACTTTCCTTGGCACCTTTAATTAATGATGCGGACTTAAAAGAATCATCATTAGTTAATTTGACTTGGGATTTTTCATCTAATAGGCTTTCTTGCTATTTAAGACTTTTACAAAATAAGAACCTTGTTATTACTTATCCTAAGTTATCGTTAGATTTGAAGTTAACAACTTTATCCAGCTTGGTTAAAGGTAACGTTAAAACGGATGCTGGTAGTAAGTTTTATAATAAAAAGTTAATGGGGCTTAATTATGCTCTTAAGCTATCAGCTAATGATGTTTACGAAGAAAACGCCAATGAAGATGAAATAAGGCGGGTTAATCTATTACAGCACCGTGATTTAAACCTTAATATTACTAAACAAAACGCCTTAGGACTTTATTCAAGTAGTATTAATATAAGTCCAAGCAGCATAGAAGTTTATGCTAAATGTCCATTTTATTTTTATTGTCAGTACGGACTTAAATTAAACGTAAAAGAAAAAAACTCTTTTGATAACCGTGAGATAGGAAGTTTGGTTCACTTTGTTTTAGAACAAGTAATAACTAATGATTATGATAGTATTAACTTTTCTAATTTGGAAGAGAAAATAAAAAATTACGCATTAAAATATTTAGAACTTAATGATAAGATAATTAATAATACGGTTATGTATATAATTAAATTACTATCTAAAAATGTTGTCATGATTATTAAGAACATGTTAAAAGAAAAAGAAATAACTGGTTTTAGACCTAAGTATACTGAGTTTAAGATAACAGATGAAGCATTAATAAAACCGGTTGTAGTTAAACTCAACGAAGGAATACTTAAATTATCTGGAATAGTTGATAGAATTGATACTTTTGAAGATGAAAATTATGTTTATTACCGGGTAATTGATTACAAAACCGGAGGTAAGAAACTTAGGTTAGATGATTGCTTGGAAGGGCTAAACTTACAAATGCTTTTATATTTGATGGCCATAAAACAAAGTATGCCAAACGCCGTTTTATCCGGGGTATTGTATTATCCAGCCTTGGTAAAAGAGCAAAGTGTAAGTAGGGCACTAAACCACGAAGAACTAGATAAAAGCGTTCAAGAAAGGTTGGTTATGGACGGCATTATAAACGCTAATGAAAAGGTTTTAGAAGCCATGGGAAGCGAAGCGTTGGGAGGTTTTATTGACGTCGTTTCAAGAGGAAAATTAAACGCTGAAAAGTTGTTTACTGATGGTGATTTAGATGATTTGTTTGCTGCCATAAAAGTAGAACTTAAGAAAATGGGAAACGAAATATTAGCTGGTAACATTAACGTAAGCCCCGTTGTAGGGCGGGTTAACGCCTGTGATTTTTGTAAGTTTAGTAGCATTTGCACGTTTGATAAAGAAAGAAACAAAGCAAGAAGACTTAAAAATTATAAAAATAGTGAAGTGTTTGAAATGTTAGGGGGTGATAAAAATGCCTAGTTGGACAAAAGATCAAAAACTTGCCATAGAAACTAACGGTGGTAAGATAATCGTTAGTGCGGCAGCTGGTTCGGGCAAAACGGCCGTTTTATCAGAAAGAGTAATTAATTACGTTCTAAAGGGTGGGAGTATAAAAAAACTTTTAATTGTTACCTTTACCGCGGCCGCAGCAGCTGAGATGAAAGGAAGAATAAAAGAAAAAATAGCTAGTGCATCAAGAGATAACCCTAATGATGAAAGGCTAAAAAAGGAACTTTTATTATCAGAAACCGCGAAGATAACCACGATGGATGCTTTTTATGCGGAACTTGTTAAAAATAACTTTGAAAAATTAGGAATCAATCGTAACTTTAGCGTGTTAAGTAGTGAAGAAGAAAGAATAATATCAGACATGGTATTAAAAGAAGTTTTAGAAGAAGCTTTTTTAGCGGTTCCTGGTTATGATAAAGCCCTAACTTTTTTTGGGGCTAGTAACACGGATTTAATTAAAGAACTGGTTCTAAAGGTTGCGTCCTTTTTAGAGACTTTACCATTTAAGGATGAGTTTATTAAGTTTGCCATAGAGCGTTATGATGTTAGTAACCAGTGCTATAAGGATTTGATTCTTAAACAAATCCGTGACAAGATGAAACAGTATGATAAATTGTACCAACTGATGATTCAAGAGTTTTCTTTAAGTGATGTTTTTGATAAGGTGATCGAAACGGTAAGAAAAGAAAAAAACTTCATTAATGCTTTTTTAACCATTAAAAATTTTGATGATTTATCAAGTCGTTTAAGAAGCATTAGCTTTGACACCTTAAGAACGCCAAAGGGACATAAGGATGATTCTTCGGTTGCTAAGTATAAAATAATTCGTGATGATTTAAAAAATGAAATAAATAAAAACATGCACGAGCTTATGTTCTTTAACGATGAATGGTATCAAAAAGAGCAAGCTTTATGCAAGGAAAATTTGGCATGTTTATTTTTGGTTGTAAACTTATATTTAGAAAGGCTCATGGAAGAAAAGCGAAGAATCAATTCTTTTAGTTTTAGCGATGTTGCTCACTTCGTCATTGAACTGTTGATTAAGAACAATAAAAAAACTGCTTTGGCTAAAGAGATTAGTTTGACTTTTGACGAAATATTAATTGATGAATACCAAGATACCAATAACTTACAAAACGTTATTTTTAGTGCCATTTCAAAAGATGATGGTAACTTGTTTATCGTAGGGGACGTAAAACAAAGTATTTATCGTTTTAGAAGTGCTTGTCCAGAAATCTTTAATAATGATAAAATGCTAGCTAGTAAAGATGGTTTTCCAAGACTAATTAGTCTTGCTAAAAACTTTCGTAGTAGAAAAGAAGTACTTGATTTTTGTAACTTTATTTTTGAAAACACGATGACAAGTACGTTTGGAGAGGTGGAATATAATGACCTTGAACGTTTATATTTAGGGGCGAGTTTTGAGGTTGGAAAAGACCTTGATACCGAAGTTCACTTAATTGATGGAATGGAAAAGTATGAGGGTGATGAAGAAGATATCACGAAAGTTCAAAAAGAGGCTACTTACGTTGCCCAAAGAATTAAATTAATGCTTGATAAGAAAACTAAAGTTTATGATAATAAGCGTAATTCATGGCGTGATATTAAACCTTCGGACATAGTAATACTATTAAGGTCACTTAAGGATAGTGATGCTTTTATAAAAGCGTTAAACAAAAAAGGAGTTAGTGTTTACTGCGAAAGCACTAAAGCTTACTTTGATAATTATGAAATAAAACTAATAATTAACACGCTTAAGGTGATTGATAACCCTACGGATGACGTAGCTTTGTTAAGTGTTTTAACGTCACCTTTCTTTGGGGTTAGTCAAGATGATGTTGCGTTTTTAAGAAAAGAAAACAAACAATTGAGTCTTTATGATAACATTCTAAGGTCAAATGATTCGTCCTTAAAAACTTACTTAGATAAAATTAATGATTTAAGATGCTACGGACTTAATCACCCTTTAAGTGAACTTTTAAATAGGACTTATGCTTTATTTGATGCTTTACTTGTTGTATCGGCACTTCCTGATGGTAAAAAAAGACAAAAAAACTTAGTCCAAATGATTAACCACGCGGTTAACTTTGAACGTGATGGCGCTAAAAGTTTACATGAGTTTACTAATTACTTAGAGTCTTTAATCATTAATAAAGATTCTTTACAAGGGGTAAATCCTTTATCGGAAGGTGATAACGTTCTTATTACGACCATACATAAGTCTAAGGGATTAGAGTATCCGTTCGTGTTTCTGTGTCAAACCGGTAAGAACTTTAATTTTGCTGACGTAAGAAGTAGTTTTATGATAAACCAAGATTTAGGCATTGCATTTCCGATTAGACGGGATGATTACAAAGTTAGGTATGACTCAATTCCTATGATGTTATTTAGGGATTATGAGAAAAATAAAATGCTTTCTGAGGAACTTCGCGTTCTTTACGTTGCGTTAACCAGAGCTAAAGAAAAAATAATAATTACTGGTTACGCTGATAATCTTTCTTCATTGGTTTTAAAGGCCGCTTCTAAAATGGGAGATGACAAAGTTGTTTCAAATCTTTATTTGAAGTCTTGTAAAAGTTATTTGGACATATTGATTCCTTGCGTTTTAAGACATCCTAAAGCAAAACCCTTAAGAGACTTATCAAGTGTATGTGTTAAAACTTTTGCAACGGAAGCTAAATTAAGTTTGGTAATAAAAGATAATCGAGAAATTAATAGCAGTTACTTTGATGAAGAAGACAAAAGAGAAATGAAAAATTATGATTTTAGTACGTTAGAAAAAATAAATAATCTTAATTATAATGATTCGTTAACGGAGGTGCCAGTTTCTCTAAGCGTAAGTGATTTAAAGGAAAATAAAGCGTACTTTAAAAAGCCTAATTTTATGTTGGATGGTGTAGACCACGCAAAGTTAGGTACTTTGTATCATTTAATACTAGAACTTCTTCCGGTAAAAAAATATACCATAAGTTCGTTACAAACAGAGTTAGATAACATGGTTATAAAAAATAAGATTACTAGTGAAGAAAGAAAAATAATAAAACTAGATAAAATATTAGCATTTTTAACAAGTGATATTTATGATGTGGTTTTAGAAGCGAGTGAGGTTTACAAAGAACGTGAAATAACTTTTAAATTACCCGCTAATTATTATGATAAAAGTTTAAAAAGTGGTAAAATATTAGTTGATGGAATAATGGATTTATTATTTATAAAAGATGGTACTTATTACATAGTAGATTATAAAACTGATAACGTTTTAGAATTGGAAGAACTAAAAAGTCGTTACCAAACGCAACTTGATTTATACGCCCTTGGTCTTAAGGAAATAATGAATGCTAAAAGTATAAAAAAATTCATATATTCTATAAAGTTAAATAAATTTATTGAACTTTAGAAGGGAATGATATTAATGAATAACAACATTTTTGATGCGATTGAAAAAGAAAAAAGAAGACAGCAAAGCACCATCGAACTTATTGCTTCTGAAAATTTTGTCTCAGAAAACGTGCTTAAAGCACAAGGAAGTGTTTTGACTAATAAGTACGCCGAAGGATACCCGGGCAAGAGGTATTATGGTGGGTGTGAGTTTGTTGATGAAGTAGAAAAAATTGCCATTGAAAACGCTAAAAAACTTTTTGGGGTAAAGTATGCAAACGTTCAGCCACACTCTGGTTCTTCGGCTAACATGGCGGTTTATCGTGCTTTATTAAAAAAGGGAGATAAAGTTCTTTCAATGTCTCTTGAGGCTGGGGGACATTTGACTCATGGCAGTAACATGAGCTTTAGTGGCATGGACTATAAGTTTATTCATTATGGTGTTGAAAAAGAAACTTGCCAGATTAATTATGACGAGGTAAGAAAACTAGCTTTGAAAGAAAAGCCAAAACTTATTGTTGCGGGAGCTTCAGCTTATTCTAGATCAATTGATTTTGCGGAGTTCCGTGACATTGCTAAAGCATGTGGGGCTTATCTTATGGTAGATATGGCTCACATTGCGGGACTTGTTGCCGCTGGCCTTCACCAAAATCCTTGCCGTTATGCTGACGTTGTCACCTCAACTACGCATAAGACTCTTCGCGGCCCAAGGGGTGGAATTATTTTAACTAATAATGAAGAGATAATTAAAAAAGTGGATAAGGCCGTTTTTCCTGGACTTCAAGGTGGGCCTTTAATGCACGTTATTGCCGCAAAAGCAGTGTGTTTGGCTGAGGCGATGAGTACGGATTTTATTAAGTATCAAAAACAAGTTGTAAAAAACGCTAAAGTACTATGCGATGTTTTAAAGATGTCTGGCTTTAAGATTGTTGCGGGCGGAACCGATAATCACTTAATGTTAGTAGATGTTAAAAAGTCAGTTAACATGACGGGAAAAGAGGCTGAGAGTTTACTGGAGAGTATTGGTATAACTTGTAATAAAAACATGATACCGTTTGACGTTACAACCCCTTACATAACGAGTGGCATAAGGCTTGGAACCGCAGCGATGACTACCAGAGGGTTTGATGAGAAAGATTTTTTGGAGGTTGGAAAAATAATTTCTTCTTGTCTTCATAGTTCTGATGACCCAAGGGTACTAGATGAACTTAAAAAAAGAGTGACTAAGCTTTGCGCTGAACATCCAATATATGAGGAGGTTGTTTATGAATAACATAATAAGTGGAACGGAAGCTAGTAAGGTGCTTCGCGGAAGAATCCGAATGCAAATTGAAAAAGAACGTATAGCACCATCACTAGTGGTGATTCAAGTGGGAGATAATAAAGCAAGTAACATATACATAAGAAATAAGAAGAAGGCTTGTGAAGAAGTTGGAATTAAGTTTGAACTCATAAAATTTAATGAAACAATTAGTGAGGATGTTGTTATAAACGAAATAAAAAGATTGAACGAAGATGCTTTGGTAAACGGAATATTGGTTCAGCTTCCTTTACCAAGCGGATTCGACGAAGGAAAAATAATAAATACCATAAAGCCCGTAAAGGACGTTGATGGTTTGACTTATGAGAACGTGGGTAACTTGGTTTTAGAAAACGAGTGTTTGGTCCCTTGCACGCCGCTTGCCGTAATGGAATTATTAAAAATGTACAACGTTAATTTATCGCGTAAAAACGTATGCTTAATAGGAAGAAGTAACCTTGTTGGCAAACCGTTAATTCAGCTTCTGCTTAAACAGGACGCAACCGTTACCATTTGTCATTCTAAGAGTATCGACATAAAGAACTATACGAAGATGGCCGACGTTGTAATTGTCGCGGCCGGGCATCCGAATCTTGTTACCAAAGATATGGTTAAAGATGGTGTGGTTGTAATTGACGTTGGAATAAATAAGGAAAATGATGTTTTGTGTGGTGACGTTGCCTTTGATGAGGTAAGTAAGAAAGCGTCACTTATAACTCCTGTTCCGGGTGGCGTTGGTCCGATGACCGTTGCCTGTCTTTTAAAGAACACTTTGAAGGCGTATGAAATTCAAAACTAGCGAGATAAAACATGAAAACTGCGTTAGATGATGTTTTTTCTTCTAGTTTGCCAGCACTTGATTTGCATGGTGAAATAAGAGACTCCGCGAGAGTGTTAATAAACGAATTTATAAATGATAATTATATTTTAAGAAACGATAAGATAGTAATTATTCATGGTGTTGGAACAGGAGCGTTAAAAGAAGAGACGACGGAGATTTTAAAAAGAAATAAGTACGTATTAGAATATCACGTTAATCATTTTAATGTCGGCTGTACTTTGGTATATTTAAGAAAAAGAGATTAATATAAAAGGATTAATCTTTTTTTAAAAGTAATGACACGTGATTTTTAGTTGAATCTTTCTTTAAAAACTATTATTAACTCGAAATAAAATCCATCAACAAGGTTGTTAAGGGTAATACAAGTACTTTAAAAATAAAATAAATACATATTATAATTAATAATAGGAAAACTAGGTAGTAAGGAGATGTATAATGAAATTAACGAGTCAAAAAAAGATAATAGTAGGAGCATTAGCATTAGTATTATCACTAATGGTAGGGTTTGCTATCTTTAGTGAAAGTTTAAACATAAATGGAAGCGCTTCTACCGGAAGTAGTAATTTTAACATAATCTTTAGCAAGGTGAACGGAATAACCGAAAAGGGAAGTAGTGGTTCTACTGCTGATATATCAGTAGATAAAAAAACGTTAACCGTAACGGTACCACGTTTAGAGTATCCGACTAGCTATGCAGAATTTGATGTTACGATAAAAAATGAAGGAGAAATAAATGCCGTTTTAAAAGGAATAGAGACTCAGGGGTTAGATAATCCAGATATAAAAGTAACGTATGGTGGTATAACCCAAGATGAGGTGCTAGGAGCGGGCCAAGAAAAGAACATGAAGATAAAAGTGACTTGGGATGAAAATTCGACTGCAACAAGCGCGAACGCTTCATTTACGATAACGATAACGTATGAACAAGATGTATCAGGTGGTGAAGTGACTAATCCACCGTCTCCATCACAAAGTGATTTATTCGTTTGGGACAGTGAAACGGTAATATCAGGATTGTCAGAAAAAGGAATAGAAGAGGTAAAGGCTAACGACGGACATCTAGAAATACCGGAAGGAGTAACTGAAATAGCGAGTGCGGACGTAGACATAACAATGGGAAAAATGAATTTTGACAAAGGATTTTCACCGTTTAAGATTGGAAATATGTCAATGACTGATCCGGATCTTTATCAAAAGCTAACGGACCCAGAAATAAACATAGTAAAGAGCGTAAGCTTTCCATCTACATTAAAGAAAATAGGAACGGGAGCGTTCATGTACTGCATGTATTTAACTGAAGTGAATTTGCCAGAAAACTTGGAAGAAATAGGAGATTACTCATTTACAACCGCTGGAATTACTGGAGATTTAACAATACCTAATAAAGTAAAACTTATAGGAAACATGTCGTTTTATAATACTAAGATTACATCATTAACTCTAGGTAATAGCATTAATACCATTGAAAGTTGTGCTTTTGGTGGTTGCCGAGAGTTATCAGGAGAATTATACATACCAGATAGTGTTGTTACCATAGGAGCTGGAGCTTTTGTTTTGGATGGTTCTCCAGTTAACAACAAAGTAACAAGTATATCTATAGGTAAAAATACAAGGTATGAAGGAGATGCTTTTGGAAGCAGGCCAACACCAACCGTAAGGGACTAATTTAGTCCCTTTTTCATTTATTTTGTTGCTTTAATCCGTAAAATAGATTAAAATAAAACTTAAGGAAGGTGATGACCATGAAGGAAATAAACGTTTTACCCGCTGATACTTTTGTGGTTGTTAATCGTACGATACTAAATGAAAATGACAGAAAAATAATTAGTATGCTTTATCAGCCTATAATAGGGAGTATAGCGACTAGTTTATATTATACTTTATGGGCTGATTTGGATAAAACAGAGTTGTTAAGTAGTGAATATACTCACCATCATTTAATGACTAGTTTAAGGATTAAGATGGATGCCATCATAATTGCAAGAAAGAAATTAGAAGCGATAGGATTATTAAAGACTTTTGTTAAAAAAGGAAACGTTAATTCATATGTTTACGAAATATTTTCTCCTATTTCTGCTTCTGAATTCTTTAATCATCCAATATTAAATGTTGTGTTATACAATAACGTTGGTAAAAAAGAATATGAGAAATTACTTGAGTATTTTAAGGTTCCAAAAATAAACTTATCCACTTATGAAGAATTAACCAGTAATTTTGATGATGTCTTTGAAAGTCTACCAGGAACCGCTTATGATAATTTAAACGAAGATTTAAGGGTTAACAAAACGGGGCAGATAAAACTAGATCATTCGTTTGACTTTGATTTGCTTATTTCTTCGGTTCCTAACGGAGTTATAACTAGTCGTACCTTTAGTAGGGAAGTTAAGGAATTAATTAACAATTTATCTTTTGTTTATAATTTAGATGCGCTTGAAATGAAAGGACCAATATTAAGTTCAATTAAGGAAAATGGTCTAATTGATAAGGTGGCTTTGAGAAAGAACGTTAAAAACTATTATAAGTATGAAAATGAAAATAAGTTACCTTCGCTCGTTTATAAAAGTCAGCCGGAATATTTAAAAAATCCGGTTGGTGGTGATGATAAAAGGGCTAAAATGATTTACGTTTTTGAAAATACTACCCCATATAATTTTCTTAGGGGAAGAAGTAATGGTGCTAAACCTTCGGCTAGAGACTTATCAATTCTTGAGTCACTTTTAAATGATTTTAAGCTTAATCCTGGAGTAGTAAACGTTTTGATTGATTACGTATTAAAGATTAATAATCGTAAGCTTACGCGAGCTTTTTTGGAGACCATAGCATCTCAGTGGAAAAGACTTAACGTTGAAACGGTTGAAGAGGCCATGAAAGTGGCGGAAAAAGAACATAAACGGTTAAAGAAAAACGCCACCACGGTTAATAGCATTAGAAGTATTAAGGATGAAAATATTCCTGATTGGTTTAATCAAAACGTTGAAAAAGAAAAAATTAGTGATGAAGACGAAAAATCAATTAGGGAAATGATTAAGGAATTTTCTTAAACGTTTTAGAGGTGTAAAATGAAGAACATAAATCAATTAATAAATAAGGATAAGAAAGATTTAAATTATAAGCTTAAATTGGCTTTTGATGAGGCTAAAAAAAATGACGATGTAAAAGAAGTAATAAACATGGTTAACATGCCCGAAGAAGAACTTATTAAACATACTTCTTTTTTTGAAGAAGCTGCTAAAGAGTATAAGAATTGTAAACGTTGTCCAGGACTTGCGGCCTGTAAAAATTCTATTAATGGTTTTTGTTATTTGCCAGTTGTAAATAATGATAAATTATCATTTTCTTACGTTTCTTGCAAGTATAAAAACGCTTATTTAAAAGAAAATAAGTATTTAAGTAACGTACTTAGTATCAACGTTCCAAAAGAAATTAGGGAAGCTAAAATAAAATGTATTTACACGGATGATAAAAATAGAGCAGAAACCATTAAATGGATTTTAAACTATATAAAAGAATATAGAAACGGTAGCGTTAATAAAGGCTTGTTTCTTCATGGTAACTTTGGGTGTGGAAAAACTTATCTTTTAGCGGCCATGTTTAACGAACTTGCTAAAGAAGGAGTAAAATGTGTTATTGTTTACTGGCCAGAGTATTTAAGAGAATTAAAATCTAGTTTCCAATCAAATAATTCTAATGAATTTAAAGAAAAGTTTAACGACGTTAAGTATGCTAAGTTACTTTTGATTGATGATTTAGGCGCCGAGGGCGTTACCACTTGGAGTCGTGACGAAATACTAGGAACCATATTACAGTACAGAATGCAAGAGAACTTACCAACTTTTATTACTTCTAATTTTAATTTGAAAGAATTAGAAGAACATTTAAGCATAACTGCTTCTAACCGTTCTGAAAAGGTAAAAGCGGTAAGAATAATAGAAAGAATAAAACAACTAACCACCGACATGACGATGGTTAGCAAAAATAATCGTAATTAAAAATACAAAGGACTAGACTTTGTATTTTTAATTTTATTCAAACAGGAAGTTTTTAAAATCGTATTTCATTATTCTGTAAGTAAATCGTTCGGCATCGTACGAGTACTTTCTAATTAGTTTTCCTTCTTCATCGTACTCGCTAAATGATTTGTTTTTTCCTGAAGATATTAAAATATTATCACTTAATATTTGTATGTTACTAACGATTGATGAGTAGTCTGTATCTATTTTATCTACTAATTCATAAGTTTTATCTTTTTCGTTTACTAAGTATTTATAATACATTGATTTTTCTCCGTCGTTGTAGCTACCAACACCTTCAAACCCTGACCAATCAAAGTCCGTTCTTGTTTGGCTTTCTCCATAATTATTGTTATAAATTATAAGGTAATACGTTTCATCAGCGTCATTTTCGTTATCAAAGAACTGAACTGAGTGTTGTCCAGCTTGAGACGTAAAGTTTCCTTTTTTAGTATAACTATACTTTTCTAAACTACTATCTTTTAATAATGCTTTATCCCCAATAACGTATTTTATTGATGGGTTATCGTATATGTTTTTAAACGCTATTAAGGTGCTTAGTTCTCTTGAAGATACTATTATTCCGTCATTAGTAAAGTCTATGGCGTTAAGGTGAACCCAGTCTAGTTCATCACCACCATAAGTGTTTCCGTCTTCTGGAACGATAGCTTTTTCATAAAAATCATTGATATAATTTTTCATGTCTATTAAAACTTTTTGAGTATTTGTTTTTATATCATATTCTAATACTATATCTTCTATTGTATCTCCATTATCCTCATCAACTAAGGTGATTATCTTTTCGTTTTCTTCATCGTAGATAAAATCATGATGCATTGAATAATCTTTAATGTGATATGTTTTTGTTACCATTCCTAAATTATTTACCAAGGCAAAATCTTTTTCAGAGTAGTTGTAAAGTAGTTCGTTTTCTAATTGGATTATTTTATCTGTCCGGTATGAGTTTACTGGTATTTGTCCTCTTAAGGTACCATCGTTATCATACAAGTATACGTCTGAATAATTATCATAGCCAAGCATCGTGTAAAGACCATCACTTAATTTACTTGGGCTCTGGTTATTTGTTATCGTTAGATTGATGGGAGCTTTTTTTGATAAACTTGGCGTGTTAATTATTAATTCGTTTGTTCTTATTAGATTATTATCTTGATCTTTTAAGTTTAATGTTATTTTGTTTTCTTTACCTGGAACTAGTCCGATTATTTGATAGGCATAGTTACCATCTTGTACGTTATTTGCGTTAAGTAATGATTTGGTGAAATTGGCATTACCATCACTTGCGATGGTGTATGATACGTGATAACCTTCTTCCTCGGCAAAATAAATGTTTAATGAGTAATTATTAGTGCCATAAGCGTTGTATATTATTAATGGGTTATCAAAGCTATAATCATCATTGTTTAACTTGTTTATTTTATTATTTACAACGGTTTGATAAACTTCATTATAAATATCTATTTCACTATCTTTTTTTACTTCATAAATATTTTTTCCTAGTTTGTTATTAATTTTAATGGTAACGTTTTTATTTAGCCATGACTCGTTATACTTTAGTTTACCATCATTTTTAAAGATTATTATTGTTACTATTAAAACTAATAAAGTTATTAATAATATTACACTTAACACTATTATGTTTTTCCTTTTCATTATTATCTCCTTTATATAAGAATAAATAAACTTTGTGTAAAAAATATGTGATTTATTATTTTATTTTAACCATTAATGGATTGTTTATGTTTTGTTGACGAAACGTTTTATTTGTGCTAGAATTAACTTATTAAATGTGATGAAAAGGACACGGCTATAAGGAACATTAAAAGAGAGTTAGTGGTAGGTGAAAACTAATTAATGAAACTTATGGTTACCGCCTTGGAGCAGAACTCGAAAGATGTTTCCGTGTTTAAAAGCACGTTATCAAATTAAGTGAAAGGTAAGGATGGTACCGTGCTAGAAGCACTCCTTTTTAGGAGCGCTTTTTTGTTTGAAAGAGGGTGTTTAAATGAAAGATAAATGGAAATTAGCCTTAAAAGAGTTTTTGAAAAAGTATGAAGATGATGATTCGGTTGTTGGTGCAATTTTGTTTGGTAGCTACGCAACAGGTAATCAAAACGAATATTCTGATATTGATGTTTATTTGGTTTTGAAAAATGATGTGAATTATCAAGAAAGAGGAAACGTTGATTCAAATAGTTACTTAATAGAGTATTTTATGAGTCCCGTATGGAAAATAAAGAAATATATGGAAGAAGAGTTTAATGACAATGATTTATGCACCGCTAATATGTTTGCGTACGGAAAAATAATCTATGATTTAGATGGTAGTGTTAAAGAACTTCAGGATAAAGCCTTAGAATATATTGATAAGCCGCTTAATAACATTAAGTCCGAAAAATTAAGCATGAATAACTACTTCTTATGGAATTATTTAGATGAATTGAAGCTGTGTTTAAAAGAGAATAATCCACAATTTAACTTAATATATTATAACGCGTTAAAAAACGTATACGAGGCTTATTCAGAATACCTAAGTATTCCAAAGTTACCATTAACTAAGATATATAAGATATTAACGGATGAATCTTTTAGAAGAAAACACCATGTATTTAAACTTCCAGAAGATGAATTTATTAAACTATATACAAGATGCTTTGAGATGGATAAACCAGATAGAATGTATAAAAACATTGAAGAATTAATAAATTATTATTATAAAAAGCAAGGTGGATTTAACATTAGAAATTTTGTGTTAAAAGAAAAATATGATTAATGTTTATATAAAAATTAGGGGGAAATATGTTATCAGATGATTTAATAAGATATTTAGATGATAAAAACGTTGCTAAGGAGAAAAAGTACGTTTTAATTAGAAGGCTAGATTTAAGTTATAGTGATTATCTTAACCTTCTTAATAGGTATAAGGGTGATGCAATTTATCCTACGATTCACTCATTATTTTTTGATAATTACTTAATCAAAAGAGAAGAAACACAAAGAAGAAAGGGTGAAAAAGTTAAGAAATTTAAGAAAACAAGGAGGAAAAAATATGATTAACATAAAAGAAGATGAAAAGTTAAACGAACTTAACCACTCTTGTGCACATTTAATGGCACAAGCGGTAAAACATTTGTATCCAGAAGCTAAATTCTGGGTAGGGCCAGTAATAGAGGATGGCTTTTACTATGACATCGATTTAGGGGATAAAACTTTAACGGATGAGGATTTGCCTAAAATAGAAAAAGAAATGAAAAAAATTGCCAAGGATGGAAAAAGAATAACAAGACATGAGATTTCTAAAGAAGAAGCACTTGAAATGTTTAAAGACGATCCATATAAAATTGATTTAATAGAAAGAATGAATCCTAATGACACGGTAATATCTTGCTATACGCAAGGTGATTTTACCGACCTTTGCAGGGGACCTCACGTAGATACCGTAAAGAAGTTAAAATACTTTAAACTCTTAAAACATTCTGGTGCGTACTGGAAAGGTGACGCTAAGAATAAGATGCTTCAAAGAATCTATGGAATTTGTTTTGAAAATGAAGAGGATTTAAATAAACATTTAGAAGAGTTAGAAGAAAGAAAACAAAGAGACCATAGAAAAATTGGAAAAGAACAAGAACTATTCATGAATCATGAACTAGTTGGAGCGGGAATGCCTCTTTGGCTTCCTAATGGTGCTGTAGTACGTAAGGAACTAGAAAATTATATATATGAAAAAGAAAGAAAGATGGGGTATGAGCACGTTTATACACCATGCGTTGGTACGGTTGATTTGTATAAGACATCAGGTCACTGGGATCATTATAAAGAAAACATGTTTCCTTCAATGAAAGTTGATGATGAGGAATTTGTTTTAAGACCAATGAACTGTCCACACCATATGCTTGTTTATAAAAATAAGCTTCATTCATATAAGGAACTTCCTATTAGAATAGGAGAGTTTGCAACGGACTTTAGATATGAAGCATCAGGTGCGGTAAAGGGACTAGAACGTGTTAGATGCATGTGCCAAAATGATGCTCACTTGTTTGTTACACCAGAACAAATAGGCGATGAATTTAAACGAGTTGTTAGTTTGATTCTTGACGTTTATAAAGATTTTGGCATTAAAGATTATAAGTTTAGGCTTTCGCTTAGAGATCCAGAAGATAAAGAAAAGTACTTTGATGATGATGAAATGTGGAATAATGCTGAAAATAAACTAAGAGAAGTTTTAAATGAACTAGGTGTTAGTTATTTTGAAGCAATTGGAGAAGCTGCATTTTACGGTCCTAAATTAGACGTTGAAGTAAAACCGGCGGTTGGACCAGACGTTACGTTGTCAACTTGTCAATTAGATTTTTTGCTTCCAAGACGTTTTGATTTATCTTACGTTGATAACAAGGGAGAAAAAAGAACTCCGGTAGTGCTTCATAGGGCGATATTCGGAACGTTTGATAGGTTTACTGCCTTTTTGATAGAAGAAACTAAAGGCGCTTTTCCAACTTGGCTTGCACCGATACAAGTAAGTGTGATACCAGTTAACAATAACTATCATTTAGAGTATGCAACTAACGTTTATAACGAATTAAAAGAAAAAGGAGTTAGGGTAGAACTAGATGATAGGGAAGAAAAATTATCTTATAAGATGAGAGAGGCTCAAACTAAAAAGATTCCTATTATCCTTATATTAGGAGATAAGGAAAAAGATGGAAATCTTGTGAGCTATCGAAGGCATGGCTCTAATAAAACCTATTCGGTTGATAAGGATATGTTTGTAGAACTACTTATTAACGAAATAAAAAACAAAAGAAGCAAAAGCGAAGAATAAATATTATTAAAAAAATAACAAGTGATTTAAAAACTTGTTATTTTTATATTTAATGATTAATAAACTTATTGATTTTTTAGTACCATGCTTATCATTTCACTAACCGACAAAACAATCGTTTTACTTGCTTTTTTTACTTTATCTACGGCGTTATTCATCGCGTAACCATTATATTCTTTTATCATTTCCAAATCACTGTTACCGTCTCCTACCGTGTAGACGTCTTTTTTATCTATTTTGTTTTCTTTTCTCACGATTTCAATCGCAATCAGTTTGCTGGCATTCTTAGAGATTATCTCAACGTCATTATGGTACAAAAGCTTGTAACAATTTATTATGTTACCATACTTTTCGTTTAAGTAAGTAATTGCCTCGTCCAATTCTTTTTCTTTTTCAAAGTCGAGGTGCATTTTGGTTATATTTTCACTAACGTCAAATAAAAGTCCTTCTTTTGCAGTTGATAAAAAGTATCCCTTACCATCATTATTATTCCATTTTCTTTTGTTTAAACAAAATTTACTATATATGTCTTCTACTATTTTTGCTGGAATTATTTCACTAAAAATAGCCTTATCATTTTTAAATATTAACGCACCATGGTCGGTAATTAAGTAATCATAAGTTAACCGTTGATTTCCTATCTTTCTTTTTAAAGCAGTATAAGATGACCCTGATGCTATTACAAAAATATTTTCATTTTTTCTAAAATTATTAATTGCTTTTATGTTATCTTCACTTATCGTTTTATTTATGTATATGGTATCGTCAAAATCTGACACAATCATTTTTCTCATTTTTAACTCCTTTAATAAAGTAGGGTGATTCTTTTTCCTTTAACTTCGATAAAACCCTCTTCTTTTAAATACTTTAGTTCTCTTGACATGGCGCTTCGGTCGATTGCTAGGTAATCCGCCAAGTCAGTAAAATTAAATGGTAAATAAACGTATCTTGAACCGCTTTTACCTGCGTTTATTCTAAAATATTCAAGTAATTTATTTCTAATCGTTTTTTTAGTAAGAATTTCAATCCGTTCGTTTTTATCGGTTACTATCTTTGTTGTTATCTGAAGTAAGTTTTTAATAAACTGGTTATAGAACTGAAGATTCATTCCCTCTTTATTTATCATTATATCATAGTCTATTATTAGTATTTTAGTGTCTTCTTTTGTTATGATGTCACACTCGTTACTGGTGATTGATGAAATAGCAGAACCAAAAATAGCGCCTTCTTCTAATTCCTCAATTATTGTTCGGTTTCCGTTATAGTCAGTTCTTACTATTTGAGCATAACCACTTATTATTATTCCTATTATATTTTCTTCTTTTACGGTTGATAAAATGGTGCTATCTTTTTTAAATAAAAGGGTATTAGCTTCTAATAATTTTAGTAGTTTACACTTGTTTTTCTTGCTTATATTATAGAATGGGTCAATCATTTTACACCTCTTATTAAAATGATATCACTTTTTGCGTAATGTTGCAATTGCAACATGCATATTTTGTGGAATGTGGTATAGTTAGGGTAATGATATAAATGATAGGAGTGTAGCACATGAAGATAATTAAAAGGGATGGGCATATGGTTGACTATTGTCCAGAAAAAATCGAAAACGCAATAATGAAGGCTAATATGGAGGTTGATGAAGAAGAACAAGCATCGACAACCCAAATTAAGAACATTATTAAGTACATAGAAAAACTTGGTAAAAAAAGAATGCTTGTTGAGGACATTCAAGACATAATTGAAATGAAACTTATGTCAATTGGTAAATATGCACTTGCTAAAAAGTATATTACTTACCGTTATACAAGAGAGCTAGTTAGAAGAAGTAATACCACTGACCTTGCAATTAAAGAATTAATTGATGGTGAAAGTGAGTACTGGAACACCGAAAACTCAAATAAAAATGCTAAGGTGGTAACGACGCAAAGAGATTATATTGCGGGTATTACTTCAACTGATATAACAAGAAGGTTCTTACTTCCAGAAGACATTGTAAAAGCCCATGACGAAGGAATCATTCATTTTCATGACATGGATTATTTTGCTCAAAACGCACTTCATAACTGTGATTTAATTAACCTTGAAGATATGCTTCAAAACGGAACCAACATAAATGGTGTTATGATTGAAAAACCGCATAGATTTTTAACGGCAATGACGATTGCAACCCAGCTTATTACGGCGGTAAATTCAAGCCAGTATGGTGGTGCAACAATTACTTTAACCCATCTAGCACCTTTCGTAAGAGAAAGTTATAACCGTTTTTTAAAGAAGTATGAAGATAGAAAGTTTTCTAAAAAAGATTGTGAAAAATACGCTAAACAAGATTTGCAAAAGGAAATAACTGATGGTGTTCAAACTTTCCAATATCAAATTAACTCAATGACAACAACCAATGGTCAGGCACCGTTTTTATCCGTTTGCATGTACCTAGGCGAAACGGAAGAATATAAAGAAGAACTAGCCATGATAATCGAAGAAGTTTTAAAACAACGTACGCAAGGAATGAAAAACGAGAAAGGAGTTTACATTACTCCTGCTTTCCCAAAACTTTTATACGTACTTGAAGAAGATAACATTCATGAGGATAGTAAGTATTATTACTTAACTGAGTTAGCGGCTAAATGTACTGCTAAAAGAATGGTTCCAGATTATATTTCTGAAAAAGTAATGAAAGAGCTAAAGATAAATGAAAAAGGAGAAGGAGAATGCTATCCGTGCATGGGATGTAGATCATTTTTAACTCCTGATAGAACAATGCATTTAGGAAACATTGCTAAGGCTAAAAATTACGTAGAAGGAAAAGGAAAGTATTACGGAAGATTTAACCAAGGTGTTGTAACGATTAACTTGGTTGACGCAGCTTTATCTTCTGATAAAGACATGGACTTATTCTGGAAACTAATGGATGAAAGACTAGAGTTATGTCATAGAGCACTTCAAGCAAGACATAAAAGATTATCTAAGGTAACCAGTGATGTTGCTCCTATTTTATGGCAACATGGAGCACTAGCAAGATTAGGTAAAGGAGAAAGCATCCACGAATTATTACACCATGGATATTCAACCATTTCACTTGGATATGCCGGTTTATACGAATGTGTTAAGTTCATGACTGGACACTCACACACTGATAATGGTAAAGGAAAAGAGTTTGCTATTAAGGTTATGCAAAAACTTAATGATAAATGTAAAGAGTGGAAGGAAGCTGAAGACATTGATTACAGTGTTTACGGTACTCCAATTGAATCTACTACTTATAAATTTGCTAAGTGCCTAAGAGAACGTTTTGGAAAGATTAAAGGAATTACTGATAGAGATTATATTACAAATTCATATCATGTTCCTGTATTCGAAGAGATAGATGCATTTACTAAACTAAAATTAGAAAGCGAATTTCAAAAACTTTCTCCAGGTGGTGCAATAAGTTACATTGAAACTCCTAACTTAACTAATAACTTAGACGCGGTAATGGAAGTAATTAAGTTTATTTATGATAACATTATGTATGCTGAATTAAATACTAAATCTGATTACTGTCAAAAGTGCGGATATGATGGAGAAATTCTTTTGGATGATGACTTAGAGTGGTACTGTCCAAACTGTGGTAACAGAGACCATGACACTTTAAACGTAGCAAGACGTACTTGTGGATACATCGGAACTAACTTCTGGAATAAAGGTAGAACTCAAGAAATAAAAGAAAGGGTAATTCACATCGATAACAAAGATGCGTAAATAAATCATGAGATATAATAAAATAAGAAAAATGGACATTTCAAACGGTCCTGGAGTTAGGGTGTCAATATTTATGCAAGGATGCTCTTTCCACTGCAAAAACTGCTTTAATCCAGAAACGTGGGATTTTAAAAGTGGTAATGAGTTTACGGACGAAACAATTAACAAAGTACTTGATTTAGCAGATAAAGATTACATTGTTGGATTATCTATTTTAGGAGGCGAGCCAATGCATCCGAATAACATTAAAGCAACGACTCGCCTTGCGAAAGCCTTTAAGGAAAAATATCCAAACAAAACCATTTGGGTTTGGTCTGGTTTCTTGTTTGATAGAGACTTAAAAGATAAGGAAGTATTAAATTATGTAGATGTTTTAGTAGACGGGCAGTACGTTGATGAACTTCACAATTTCACGTTAAAGTGGAGGGGTTCATCTAACCAAAGAGTAATTGACGTTAAGCAGTCTTTAAAGAACGATAAAGTTGTATTATTAGATGAAGAAAAAGAATTAGTAGGAGTATAACATGAAAGTAAGAGGATTTGAGATAGCTAAAGGATTTGAAGATAAAAATATAAATTTACCAGTTAGAAAAACAAAAGCTTCCGCGGGTTATGATGTGGAGGCGGCGGAAGATACCGTAATTGAGCCATTTAAGCCAGGAGATAATCCAACGTTAGTTAAGACAGGACTAAAAGCTTATATGCCGGAGGATGAATTCATGATGCTTTGTAACAGAAGTTCTAATCCAAAGAAAAAAGGTCTTGTAATGGCTAATAGTGTTGGAATAATTGATTCTGATTATTATGGTAATCCTGATAATGACGGGGCCTTTATGTTCGCGTTTTACAACGTTAAAAATGAATCTATTACCATAAAAAAGGGTGAGGCTATAGGGCAAGCCATATTTATGAAATATTTAATAGCTGATAATGATAACGCAGATGGCGTTCGCACGGGTGGCTTTGGCTCAACTGATAAAAAGTAAAAGAAACTGTCTAGTTTCTTTTTTAAAATTGGATAAAATTGACTAAAAGATAACATAATGTTATTATGAAAATAGAGGGTGAGTAAGATGAATCTAAGAAAGAAAAGTGGTTTTACCTTAATAGAGTTGTTAGCGGTCATCGTTATATTAGCAATAATACTTGTAATAGTAACCGTTTCGGTTAGAAATTCAATAAATAGTTCAAAAGAGAAAACACGTTATACCGCTGCAGAAGAAATTGTTAACATAGCAAAAGCTTACATGGCAAGTGAAAAAATAGGAGTCATGAGTCAGGAAATAGATGGGTATAATTATACTTATGTTACGGTAAAAACCTTAATTGATCAAGGATATTTAGAGAAAGATGTTACGAACCCAGTTAATGGTGAAAATGGTTTTAGTGATGAAAATGCTAATAAATCAATGGTTGTTAAAGGAAATTACGTGAAACAAGAAGATGAAAAAATACAGACTAACGGCAATACTAGTTATTATACCTTTGATGGTTATGCGTACGTTTACGGAGAATTGATAACTGGTAACGGTAGTGAAGTAACCACTACAACGAACCATAATACCACGACAACAACGACTAAAAAGACTACTACCACAACAAAAAAAACAACAACGAAAGTTCCTTCCGTTAACTTTGAAGAATTATATATAATAGAAGGAACTAAGATAATTTCTTTATCAGAAGTGGGAGAAGATTATTATCGTGATCATAATGAAGTGGTAATACCAGAGGGAATAACCGAAATAGGAAATGGAGCCTTCTTGATTCCATATGGTTATGATGGTGAGTTAATTGACTTTGATTTACTTCAAAAAGTTTATGGAGATTTAATGAATAATGGTACCATATCAGACTCTGATATGGAGAATATGACTAAGGCGATGGAATTAGTTGAAAAACAAAGAAGTTTAAACACTGAAAATAAAAGGTTTGAGGGTTATACTTTGAAGCTTCCATCAACCCTTGAAAAAATAGGTGAATTTGCGTTTTATGGTTTGAAGTTTAGTGATGACTTAATAATCCCGGAAAACGTTACCGAGATACTTCCTTTTGCTTTTTCTGATACAGGATTTACTGGTAACTTAGAAATTCTTGGAAATTTAAGTAGGATTGATTGCTATGCTTTTTCAAACGTTAAGATTTCTGGTGAATTAACCTTACCAAGCACGGTTGAATCGATTGAGATTGGAGCATTTACAGGTATGGGGCTTACTGGTGCGTTATACCTTCCTTCAAGCGTTAAATCAATAGCGTTTGCAGCGTTTACTGGTAATAATTTAAGTAGTGTTTCGATTTATGAAGGAACATCTTATTCCACCGGTTTATTAAAATCGTTCGATACTGATGTTAAAATTAACAAAAGAACTTATTAAAAAAGATTGCAAAACTTGCAATCTTTTTTATGCAGCTACGCTATTTTTTCTAAATTTTTTAGCTTCCTTAGCACTCATTATAACCGTAACCCCGTTTAAAGTTACTTTTTGCATATTAACTTTTTGTTTTCTTCTCGTTGCATTTAAAGCATGAGAACGGGAATTTCCGAATAAAGGTTTTCTACTTGATACTTTCTTAGCCATATTTAAATCCTCCTTAAATACGTATTTGCTTAATAACTTTACCATATTATAAGTAAATAGTCAAATTAAAATATGAAAAAACATACGTTTGTAGTAAAATATTAATAGAAGGTGAGGTTTTAAAATGAATTATGTTCCACTTTGGATAAAAACAGATTATTCAATTCTTTGTAGTTTAATTAACGTTGATGACTTAATACTTAAGCTAGCCTCACTTGGTATTAAAGCTGCTGCCATATGTGATGATGATTTGTGCGGAACCATGGAATTCATTAACAAGTGTAATTTGGCGGGCATTAAACCAATCGTTGGAATGGAGTTAAAGGTTGGGTTTCCTTTGCTAGTTTATGCTAAAAATTATAAAGGATACCAAAGATTATGTAATTTAAGTTTATTAAAGAAAGAGACTTCTTTTTCTATTCAAGAAGTTGCTAAAAACACGGATGATTTGCTTGTTGTGATACCATTCAACCATCAGGAAGTATCTGGTATCTTTCCTAATCCCGAAAATGTTTTTATAGGATACCAAACGAAAGAAGAGCAAGGAAAAATAAATGCTAACAAAGTATACGTAAAAAAAATATTATCTTTAAATGAAGAAGATGAAAAATACTTACCATATTTATACCAAATAAAGGAAGAGGAATTTTTAGAAAAAAACGTAAGCTTAACTGACGAAATGGACGTTGAAATAAGAAAAGACAATAGTTATTTTGCAAATTTATGTGATTTAAAAATTCCAAAGCAAACGTTTTTATTGCCAAAATATAACGATGATGATGGTTTTGATGCCCAAAAGTATTTAACTGAATTATGCGTGGTTGGGCTAAGAAAAAGACTTAATGGTAAAGTCGATCAAAAATACGTAGACCGCTTAAAGTATGAACTAGAAGTAATAATAAAAATGGGATTTTGTAATTATTTTTTGGTGGTTTGGGATTATGTTAAATACGCTAAAAAAAATAACATATTAGTAGGACCAGGAAGGGGGTCAGCGGCTTCTTCTTTAGTTTCTTACTGTCTTGGAATAACTGACATAGACCCAATAAAGTATGATTTGCTTTTTGAACGGTTCCTTAACCCAGAAAGAATTACCATGCCTGATATTGACATCGATTTCGATGCGGAAAAAAGACAAGAAGTTATTTCTTATGTAACTAATAAGTATGGTAATAAAAGGGTTTGCGGAATAATTACCTTTTCAAACCTTTTAGCAAAACAAGTAATAAGAGACTTATCTCGTGTTTTTGACATTAGTAATTATAAGATAGATTCGTTTTTAAAAAACTTTGATGATAAGAAAAATTTAAAGGAACAACTAAAAAACATAAACGTAAGAAGGATTATATCAAATGACGAGGAAATGAAAAAATTATATGACGTTGCTGTTCACTTAGAAGGATTAAAAAGACACTCTTCGGTTCACGCGGCTGGAATAATTATATCTAGCAAAAACCTAACGGATTATGTTCCTTTGATGGTTAATGAGGATGGGACTTATTTATGTGGTTATACGATGAACTACATAGAAGAGTTAGGACTTTTAAAAATGGATTTTTTAGGTCTTAAAAACCTTACTATAATTGATCGGGTAATAAGTGATATAAAGGGCTTAAACTTTAATGAAATTCCCCTTGACGATAGAAAAACTTACGAGTTATTTGCAAGCGGTAATTTAGATGGGATTTTTCAGTTTGAATCAGCTGGAATGAGAAAGTTTATTAGTGAGTTAAAACCAGATAAAATAGATGATTTAATTGCTGCCGTAGCTCTTTTTAGACCCGGACCAATAGATAATATTCCATCTTATGTAGCAAGAAGAAACGGAAAAGAAAAAGTAAACTACATTAATAAAGCTTTAGAGCCTATTTTAAAAAGTACTTATGGAATTATAGTGTATCAAGAACAAATAATGCAAATAGCAAGTACCATGGCTGGTTTTAGTTATGGTGAGGCTGATGTTTTAAGAAGGGCCATGAGTAAGAAAAAACAAGATGTTTTAGCAGGGCAAAGAAAGAAGTTTATTGATGGAAGCATAAATAATGGATACGATGAAAAAGAAGCAGAGGAAGTTTATGATTTAATTCTTAAATTTGCCAACTATGGATTTAATAAAGCTCATTCTGTTAGTTATGCCATCATCGGATATAAAATGGCGTACTTAAAGGTACATTATCCGTTACCTTTTATGAGGGAGATGTTAAATAATTATATTGGTGTAATTAATAAAACTAAGAACGCCATTAACGAATGCAAGAAACTAGGTTTAAAAATAAAAAAACCAGATATAAATACCTCTTCTTATGAATATAAAATAAAGGAAGGACAACTAGAATACTCGCTTTCCATGATTAAGGCCATAGGTACTCTTACTTGTAAAAAAATAGTTAGTGAAAGAAACGAAAATGGATTATACAGTTCATATTTAGATTTTGTAAAAAGAAGTTATAAACTAGGGAAGGACGTGATGAGAAACCTTATTTTAGCAGGAGCGCTAGATTGCTTTGGAGAGACTAGAAAAACCTTGATTGAGAACTTGCCAGAAGCAATTAATTATGCTGAATTATGCGCGGATTTAGACGAGGCTCTAGTAGTAAAACCAGAAATAAAAAAGTATGAAGAATACTCTAAAGAAGAGCTTACCAGTCAAGAAGAAAGTCTTTACGGTTTTTACATAAGTAACCACCCAACTGATAAATACCTTAGCGAAGGAAGCATAACAAGTCAAAATATTAATAATTACTTTGATAAAACGATAAAAATAACTTTATTATTTGAAAGAAAAAAAGAAATAGAAACAAAAAACAAGGAAAAAATGATGTTTATAACTGCTAGTGATACGTATGGAAACGTAGAGTTAATAATGTTCCCTAAAGTTTATAATAAGTATTTTTATATTATTTTTCCGGGGGTATATGAGGTTACTGGAAAGGTGGAAAAAAGATTTTCTAAGATGCAAATTATTATTTATGACCTAAAGAAATTAGATTAGAAAACGGTGATTTTAAGTGAATGAAAATATTTTGGTTAAAAATAGAGCTTGGATAGAAATAGATGCTCAGAATTTAAAGCATAACATAAAGGAAATAGAAGGATTGATGAAAAAAGATTGCAAGATAATGGCGGTTGTAAAAGCAAACGCTTATGGGCATGACATGGTTAAAATAGCAACGTTACTTAGTAAATTTGGAGTTGATTCTTTTGCGGTCGCTACCATTGAAGAAGCGATACTCTTAAGAAAAAACAAGATAAAAGGGGACGTATTAATATTAGGATACACGGATTTTTCTTGCTTAAGTTTAATTAAAAAATATGACCTTACCCAAACGGTAATTGATTATAATTACGCGATAAAACTTAATGAAACTTTAAAATGTAAAATAAACGTTCAGGTTAAAATTAATACCGGGATGAATAGGATAGGAATAAAGCATGATGCTTTAGATGAAATTATTGAAATTTTTAAGCTTAAGCACTTAAATGTAGCCGGAGTTTACACTCATCTTTGTTGCTCTGATAGTTTAGAAAATGATGATGTTAATTATACTAGAAAACAGGTTGAACGTTTTAATAATTGTATTTTAAAAATTAAGAAAAAGGGTTTTAATCCTGGTAAGTTACACGTTCAAAGTAGCTACGGAATAGTTAATTACAATGAGCTGTCTTATGACTACGTAAGACCCGGAATAATTATGTACGGTGTAAATGAAAACATCAACATGAACCTAAAAAATAACGTTGATTTAAAACCGGTTTTAAAGCTTAAAGCCAAAGTGTCTAGTGTAAAATGGATTAGAAAAAATGAATACGTTGGTTATGCTAGAAAGTTTAAAGCTACTTCCGATATGAAATTAGCTACTATTTCCATTGGATACGCAGATGGTTATCCTAGAAGCTTGTCAAATAAAAATGCTAAGGTTCTAATAAAGGGCAAATTATGTAAGGTGGTCGGTATGATTTGCATGGATCAAATAATGGTTGACGTATCAAGAATAAATAACGTTAAACAAGGTGACGTGGTAGAATTAATTGGTGATAAAAATGAGATTAGAGTAGAATACTTGGCTAGTTTGGCGGGTACGATAAGTCATGAATTTTTAACTAACTTAGGTTCAAGGTTAAAAAGGATAATAAAATAAAGGTAGCTAATAATTAAACTGAGGGCAACTTTTAAAACTAGCTTTGTTTGCCATTTCTTTTGAATAAAAAGGGATGGTGATAGTTATGAGATTTAGATTTGAAATAAAGTTTAACATCAAAATAATTATCCTTTTAGTGCTAGTAATAGATTTAATGGTTATTATTAATTATTAAAAGAAAAACAGAGTTAGTTGTTGTAAACTAGCTCTGTCTTTCAAAAATACACATTTTGGAAAACAACTAGTAAGTTGTCCTCTCTAAATAAATTATATCCAAAAATGAAATAAATATCAATTGAAAAAGAAGAATTTACATTTGTTTTCCACAGTTAATCGAAAAACTTGACAGGGGGGGGTAATATGATATTATCAACATGTAAAACAACGAAAAATAAGAGTTATGAACATGGTGATAAAGATGAAGGAAAGAAGAAGTAGAAATAGGAAGGTATTAGGAATAATAAACGTAATAATCATAGTATACATATTTACGTTAGTAATAGGATATTCATTTTTTAGAGAAAGTTTAAAAATAAGTGGTACCGTCTCAACCGAAAAGCCAAAAGATTGTCCGTTTGAACTTCAGGAGTTAACGTACCAATTATATGATGATAGTCAGACCAACATTCTGTTTAATAAATATTATGCGGAGTATTCATCATTTAGATGGAATGACATTGATTTGGCAAAAGCTGATGAAATTATAGATTTTTCCGGGCTTAATGGTATATTATATCCCTTTTTATCAATCGACGCATTCCCGTTTGATTACTATGATAAAAACAATAACATACTTAGTATGTATGCTTCTTTAAATAGTCTTTACCCATTTGATGAAGAAAATGATTTATCTATGCTTCCTAAAGAATTTTATAAGGTAATGGCAAGACCAATATATTTTGTTTTTGAAAATACTACAGCATATACTTTGGATAGATTTATAATAAGTATAGATGAAAAAAATAATCCGTTTCTTACACATGATATTAACGATGACCCGCTTGGATTATTTGATGTTAGATGGGCTAAGATGAGTGATTTAGGACAAATTGTTGATGTTATAGAAATTGATTATACTTCCTCTTATGATTTGCAAGAAAGTTGGGTTGAGGGTGCTGGATTTGATGACCAACTGATCCAAAGTGTCTTTAAAGAAAGTGATATGACAATAGTGGATAATGCTCCTAATGATTCATATTATGTTTTAGATGAGTTTCAGGATGGAAGACTAATAAAATTCTCGACAACTCCGGTAGAACCAGGCCAGTATTTAGTATTGGGAATAAGATTTTTTAATATTTTATTTAGTGATTACAATGATTGGGATAATTCCGTTACATCTAGTTTTAGTTCTGTAAATAGAGAACCAGATGGTATGGCTTTTAAGTTTTGGCCGAGTAACTTTTATGAAGAAAGTGCGTTTCATGTTAGATTTGCCTTTGATGATATAGACTTAAAATTTAGTAATATTAGTGAACAATTTGGCTGGGTTGTTTCTCGTGAATCACTTAATGATTTTTATGCAAATCCAAATTCATATCCAACACCAGTTGATTGGTGGGAGTAATAATTATATGCAAAGCTAGATTAAATCTAGTTTTTTTGTTATAATCAAATGGGTGATAGTTATGAAGTTACTTGAAAAGTTTAACATAAAAACTAGTAATATGCATCTTTATGATACCGCGTTTTCACACTCGTCATATTGTAATGAACATAATTTAAAAGAAGATTACCAGAGATTAGAGTTTTTGGGGGATAAAGTATTAGACTTAATCATGAGTGATTATCTTTATAAGACAACGTATTATGAAGAAGGAAAGATGACTAAAATAAGAGCAATGTACGTGTGTGAAAACGCTTTGTATGAGTATGCTTTATTACTTGATTTTCCAAAATATATGAAGCTTGGTAAAGGAGAAGAAGCAAGTGGCGGAAGACACCGGAAAGCAACCCTTGCTGATATGTTTGAATCTTTTTTAGGAGCGGTATATTTAGACCAAGGATATAATAAAGCTAAAGAAATAGTGTATGAAGTGGTGATACCGTTTATAAAAAAAACTCCAGAAATCTTTTTTATGGATTATAAATCTAGGCTTCAAGAAATGGTCCAAACAACCAAGAAGTCAGTAAACTATGAATTAGTAAAAGAAAGTGGGCCAGCACATGATAGGACCTTTACGGTAAACGTTATCGTTGATGGAATCGTGCTTGGTAGTGGTACCGCTAAATCAAAAAAAGAAGCAGAACAAGAGGCTGCTAAAGAAGCTTTAAATAAGCAAGCTGTGATTAAGGAAGTGTAAAAATGTATTTAAAGGAAATAAGGGCGGTAGGTTTTAAGTCTTTTGCAGAAAAAATTAAAATAGAACTTACTGACGGAATATCTGGTATTGTTGGGCCTAATGGTTCTGGTAAAAGTAACATCGTTGATGCCGTTAGGTGGGTATTAGGAGAACAATCGGTTAAGTCACTTCGTGGTGAGGGCTCGATGGCCGACGTTATTTTTTCAGGAAGTAAAACAAGAAAACCAGCATCAGCAGCGAGTGTCACCTTGGTTTTTGATAATAATGACCATTACTTACCAATATCTTATACTGAGGTTCAAATAAAAAGAACCATTTATAAAACTGGAGAAAACGAATATTACCTTAATAATGAAAAGTGCCGTCTTAAGGATATTAATGATTTGTTTGTTGATACTGGGGTTGATAAAGAGTCTTTTAACATAATATCACAAGGGGATATTGCGTCTGTTTTATCTAATAAGCCAGAAGAAAGAAGAGTAATGTTTGAGGCGGCGGCACGGGTTTTAAAGTATAAAAAAAGAAAAGATGAAGCGCTAAGAAAACTTGATCGTACCCATGAAAACATTACTAGAATAAGTGATATTATTGGTGAGTTAGAAGTGAGTTTAGAGCCTTTAAAAAAGCAGAGCCTAGATGCTAAAAAGTACTTAGAAAGTAAGAAGAAGTTAGATGAGATAGAGGTTTCTTTAATCGTTAGTGAAGTAGATGAGATAAACAGAGAATACCAGGTTAATAAAAGGTTGGTATCTACTTTAAGTGAAGAAATTGAAAAGATGAGTTCTAATGATTCGATAGAAAACTCAAGGGTAGAAGAATTAAAGCTTATCCAAACAAGAAAAAGCGAAGAGCTTTATGAAATGCAGCAACAGTTAGCCGTTGTCTCTGGAGAGGTAGAGGCTTTGGCGGGAAAGAAAAATCTTGTTGCGGAAAGACAAAAATATGATGCTAGCGACGCTAAAGTTCATGATAACTTAATGAACCTAAAAGAAAACGTTTTGAAAGTCCAAAACGAATTATTTGAAATAGAAAACAACCTTAACGTTTTAAACGATAAGTTGCTTTCTAACTCATCAAAGTTAAACGAAGTAAACGAAACGTTTAATGAATTAAAAAGACGTCATGATGATAACGAGCAGAAGCTTATTAAACATAACAGGCTTGAAAATGAAACCAGGTATAAAATAGAGATGTTAAGAAACTCCATTGAAAATAATGATGGTTTACCTTACGCGGTTAAAAACATTTTATCAAATCCTAAATTGTCTGGTATTAGGGGAGTTATTGGGTCCATCATTGAAACCGATGGAAAGTACGCAACTGCTATTAACGTTGCTCTTGGGGCGGCTTGTAACTACGTGGTTGTCGATGACGAATACTGTGCTAAGGCCGCGATTAATCATTTAAAAATAAACAAGTTTGGAAGGGCTACTTTTTTTCCACTTAACGTGATTAAAGGAAAGCATATTGACGAGGAAACTTACCGGTTATTAAAGGGCAACCCTGATTTTATTGACGTTGCTTCTAACTTGGTTAGGTATGATGATGTTTATCAAGAAATCATTAAGAATCAACTTGGAACAACAATCGTGGTGAAGGACATTGACGTTGCCAACCAAATAGCAAGAAAAATTAATTATCGTTATCGCATCGTTACTTTGGACGGAGAATTATTACACGTGGGAGGTTCTCTTACCGGTGGGGTGTTAAAAAATACATCGTCTCTAATAACTCAAAAACATGATTTACAAGGTGCTGAAAAAGAACTCTTGTCACTCCAAAGTATTAGAACTAACTTAGAAGTTAAAATAAACGAAGAAGATGATAAATACAAAAAAACGTTTGATCAAAGGTCGAAAATCTTGGATGAAAAAACCAGTTTAACAATGAGAATTTCAGTTCAAGAAGAAAGGAAAAAAGAAGCCGAAAACAGGCTTAGAAGCCTTAAGGAAGAAGAAAATAGCATAAAGGGATTAATTGACGATACTTTAAGTAAGGAAGAAGAAAAAATAATTGCTGATTTCTATGAGAAGGAAAAGTTAAGAAAAGAACTTTTAACTAAAATATCTCTTGTTAAGGACGAAATAAATGAGCTTAAAGAAGAAATTAGTCAAATTGAAATGGAAACCAAGGCTAATAACCAGTTGTTCTATAAGAAACAACAAGAGCTAAAGGAATTAGAAATAAAGGTAAACCGAGCTGACGTTAAGCTTGATAATCTTCTTAGCACCTTAAACGAAGATTATGCTTTGACGTTTGAAAGGGCAAAGCAAAATTACTTTCTTGACATGGACGTAAAAGAAGCAAGGCAAATAGTAGATAATTGCAAGCTTGAAATCAAAAAACTTGGAGAAGTTAATTTGGGTGCTATCGAAGAATATGAAAGAGTATCACAAAGACACGAGTTTTTGACTAAACAAAAAGAGGACTTGGTAAAGGCGCAAGACACCATATTAGAAATAATTAAAGAGTTAGATGACATCATGAAGGAAAGGTTTTTGGAATCTTTTGAAAAAATAAAAATACAATTTAAGGAAGTGTTTAAAACGTTATTTGGTGGTGGAAGCGCCGAACTTAGACTAACTGATCCTAGTAACGTTTTAACAACTGGCATCGAGATAAGCGCCATTCCTCCAGGAAAAAAACTTCAGCATATCTCCCTTCTTTCTGGTGGTGAAAAAACGTTAACCGCCATCTCGCTTTTATTCGCCATCTTACAAACGAGACCAGTACCTTTTTGTATTTTAGATGAAGTTGAGGCGGCTTTAGATGAAGTTAACGTTGATAATTTCGGAAGGTTTTTAAAAGAATTTCGTAACAAAACCCAGTTTATCGTAATTACCCACAAGAAAAAAACCATGGAGTATGCTGACGTGTTATATGGTGTTACGATGCAAGAATCTGGTGTTTCAAAATTAGTTAGTGTCAAATTAGAGGATGTTAGTAAGTAACCGTTGACCTAAGTAGTTTATGTTGGTATACTTTTTTAGAAAGTGGTGATAAAATGGCAAGGTATTGTGTTAATTGTGGAAAAGAGCTTAATGAGTCTGATAACGTTTGCTCTAATTGTGGAACTAGGGTTGAAGGTAAAAAAACGTACGTTAATCAGGTAAGTGAAAGTAGCAAAACCAATGGTTTTGCGGTTGCTGGTTTCGTTTTAGCATTATTATCATTTTTCTGTTGTGGTTCAACTTCTGTTTTGGGATTGGTATTTTCGATAGTTGGATTAGTAAATTCTAAAAAATATAATGATAACGGAAAGGGACTTGCGATTGCTGGTATCGCGATTAGTTGCGTTGGTGTTTTAATTTTAGTAATACTAAATATTTTTATTTACGTAGGTGGATATAGTTACAGCAACTTTTCTACTTACTATTATTAAAGCTATATAATTAGCTTTTTCTTTTTATGAAAAAAATTTTAGTTAATAGACCAGCTTTACTTTTTATTTCATTAATTATTTTTTTAGGTTTACTTTATCTTTTTCCGATTTTTATTAATTACGTTAATTACGAGTGCTTTTGGAAAAAATATTTTAATATTACTTGCGCGGGTTGTGGTTTTACCAGAATGATAGAAGCATTATTTCATTTTGATTTTTACCAAGCGTTTAGGTATAATCCGTTACTTTTTATTTTAGTAATTCTTTTTACCTTGTATTTAATATACGTACTTATTTGTGCTTTGCTAAATAAAAAGTACTTTAAGTTGGGATATGAAAGTTTAGTTATTATGATTATTTTAATAATGATTTATATGATTTTAAGAAACGTACCTTTTTTTGAATGGTTAAAACCTGTTGTGTTAAGTGGTTTTTAATGATAATATAATGTGTTAGTGAGGGGATTGTATGAATAAATTAACAAAAGATGGTTTGGTAAGTTTTTATGATGAAGTATTTGTTCGTAATTTGGAAAGGGAAACTGAGCTTTTAAGCAAACGTAATTTATCGTATAAAGATTTGCCTGATGACATGAGAAAAATGGTGGACGAGATCATTGATAACATAAAAGAAATTGTTATTGAAATCTCGGGGTTAATTGCTGCTGATTACTATGGTGGAAGAGTTTTCGCTTTTAAATATTTTTTTAAACGTTTTACCGCTAGTGATGAATATAAAGAAAGACTTGAAGGGCATTATGAGTCGCTTGATGAATATAGGGACATTTTTAGGAAGATAGGCAAAATAATTGAGAACCATGATGATAAAACGCTTGAAATTATTAGTTTGTCAAACTTAACTAGCGTTTTAGGATACGCTTCATTTATTCAAAATCAAATTTGTGATGATTATGCTTTGGATAACGTTGGAAATTATAAAGATGGGGATGCTGTCTTTAACAAAGATATTTTTGAGTCGTTTGTTTTGCATAGTAATATTTTAAAAAGAAAAAACCAAGAAAGATAACTTGGTTTTTATATTGAACGGTATTTATCGGCGTCTTTAAAAGGATTCTTTTTATCAATTCGGTCGAAAAACAAAATTCCTTGTAAATGGTCCATTTCGTGTTGGACACATATTGCCATATCTTCTCTTAGACGGATTTGAAACTTACCGCCGTTTATGTCATATGCTTCAACCGTTACTCTTGCGTACCTTGGTATTATCCCGATTACCTCCCGGTTAACACTTAAACAACCTTCTCCTTGTTCGACGTAAATTTTCTCTTCACTATTACTTATTATTTTAGGATTGGCAAAAAAGTAATCCTTAAAGCTTCCGTCTTCTTGTTCTTCAACGATGACAAACCATCTTTTTTGAATTCCTATTTGTATGGCACTAAGACCCCAACCAGCTCTTAAGTTATATTTTTTGGCATATTCGTCTATTTGACTATATCTTAGGTTTTCCATCGCGTCTTTAATCGTTTGCTTTTCTTCTTTACTAAGAGGAAAAACGACGTCTTTACTAATAAGTCTTAATCTTTTGTCCTTTTCATCTAATATTTTTAATTTTTTAAACATAATTACCACCCCAAATCATTAGCTATTCTACCATAAAAAAAGAGGAAAGTAAAACTTTCCTAATTATTGCCTAACCATCTTGCTCCGATAACAATAACTAACAAGATGAATAATACTAAGATAATAGCTGCACCGTAGCCGGTGCCACCTTGACCATATCCATAGCCAGGATAAGCAAAGCCTCCGCACGAGCATGGAGAGTTAAATCCATAGCCACCTTGGTAACCATAATAGTACATGTTAAAATCCCTCCTCCCACATTATCTATTGTATTTTACTCAAAACGTAAATAATGTGTTATACAAAACACCTAAGTATAAAAAATTTTAAAAATGTGATATCATATTTATGATGGGTGATAGAATTGAGAAAAGTATTTAACAAAATAGATAAACCACTTTTTATTTTAACCATTATTTTACTTGCCTTTGGTGTTATGATGGTTGGTAGTGCCTCTTCTTTGAAGGCGTACGTTTCGATGGGAGATAGTTATTATTATTTTAAAAGGCAAATTTTGTTTATTATAATTGGACTTATTGCGACTTTTATCATCATTAAAACTCCAATAAAAAGGTATCGTAATATAATATATGTTGTTGTGGTGGGAGTAATTGGTGCTTTAATCTACGTTTTGGTAAATCAGAAGGTGATGAATGGCGTAAGTGGATGGATGTTTATTGGTGGGTTTGGAATTCAGCCCAGTGAGTTTGCTAAGACGGCGTTAATACTTTTTTTGGCTTTGTCTTTTGAACGGTTAATGAAGATAAGGAACTTAGGAAACGTGGCGAAGATTTTACCTTTTGTTGTCCCGATTATATTTATCTTCTTGATATTTGAACAACCTGACTTTGGAACCATGATGATTCTGGTTGGAATAACCGCGATGATTTTCTTTATGGTGCCATATGATAAAAAAACTAGGTTTGTAATCGTAACTTTTACCGCTATTTCCGTTCTTTTAGTAGCGCTGGTAATGGTGGTTACTGGTAAAGGATTAAGTGAGAGTCAGTTAAGTCGGTTTAACTTTCAGAATCCATGTACCAGGTACCGGGAAAAAACGGGATATCAAGTTTGTAACGGATACATTGCAATAAACAGTGGCGGATTGCTTGGAAGTGGTTATGGTAACAGCAAACAAAAATACCTTTATTTACCAGAAGCCCACACCGACTTTATTTTTGCCATCATAATAGAAGAAATGGGCCTTATCGTTGGTGCCATGATAATAGTAGCTTATTTTATCCTTATATGGAGGATAATTATGATTGGTAAGCGTTCGTATAATTTGCAGGGAACAATAATTTGTTATGGTGTTGCAACGTACGTCGCCCTTCATGTTATCGTAAATCTAGGGGGAGTATTAGGAGTAATACCGCTTACTGGTGTTCCGCTACCATTTTTCTCTTATGGCGGGTCGTTTATGATAAACTTACTTATATGTTTAGCGTTAGTGCAGCGGGTGTGCGTTGAAAATAAGATATTTGAACAAAAACACTTAGTAAGATGAGCAGGGAAAAAATCCTTGCTTTTTTTCGAGTGTTTTTAGTTTTTAAAGATAATAATTAAATTGAAAGGAGGAAAAATGATTTATTATCTTAAGAAACATTTACCTTATTTGTTTTTGGGTATATCTATTTTATTAGTTTTGGCAGGAGGATACGTTTATTATGAGCGAAATAATAGTGTTGCAACGCCAGTTGTTAAAAAGCTTTCGGTATCTAAAAAAGAAGAAAATAAGAAAAAGACGGTTAAGGTTGACGTTAAGGGTGCGGTTAATAATCCAGGGGTGTACGAGATGGATGATGACAAACGAATCATTGATGCGATAAACATGGCTGGTGGTTTAAATAACTTGGCAAACACCATAAACCTTAATTTAAGTAGGAAAGTAAAAGATGAGATGTACATCATGGTTTATACTACCGAAGAAATAGAAAATTACCGGAATAAAAAGACAAATGAAGAAGTTGTTTGTGCTGCTAGTGAATGCGTGTGTCCGGACGAAATAAATGACGCTTGCATAAGTAAAGAAGAAAACACAACTAAGAAAGAAGAAAACACAACTAAGAAAGAAGAAAATGATAATAAAACAATAAGTGGTAAAGTTTCTATTAATACCGCAAGTAAAGAAGAACTTATGACGTTAAGTGGGATAGGTGAGGCTAAGGCTAAAGCAATAATTGAGTATCGTAATAAAGAAGGTAGCTTTAAGACCATTGAGGATATTAAAAACGTATCCGGAATAGGGGATTCTATTTACGAGAAGATAAAAGATAATATTACCATATGATGAAGAAATTATTTTTTATTTTGATAATCATTGTTTGTTTATTGCGAATTACATTAATAACGTTTGAAAAGAGTACGTACTATGAAGAAGAAAAAAGTATAACTGGATTTGTAACAAACATAAAAGAAGAAAAGGACAAAATAACCTTTGATTTAAAAGACAATAATAATAAATACCGGGTAACTTTAAAAGACAAATGTGAATTTTCTTTAGGAGATAAGGTTTTAGTAAATGGAAAAGTATACACGCCATATAATAATACCATTTTTAATCTATTTAATTACCGAAAGTACTTACTTTCTAAAGGAATAGAATATGCTATTAAACCTTCTTATGTAAAAGTTATAAAAGAAAACGAAAACTTTTTTTATAACGTTAAAAACCAAATAATAAGAAGAATAGATAATTACAAGAGTAAAGCTTACTTAAAAACTTTTGTTTTAGCGGATACTTCTTTATTAGATGAAAAAACAAAAGAGAATTACCAATTGATGGGAGTTAGTCATCTTTTGGCGGTTTCTGGGATGCATGTTTCAATAATATTATTAGTTTTAAATTTTGTTTTAAAAAAGTTTAAACTTAAAAATATTATTATTTTCTTATTTCTTTTGTTTTTTCTTTTTTTGACTAATTATCCAGAATCTTTAATGAGAACCGTTTTATTTTTAACGTTAAAATATTTTAATAAGAAATTTAGTGTTAATTATAAGCATGAAAACGTGTTAGTTATTACCGGATGTTTTTTACTTCTTTTAAATCCATATTTAATTTATAGCGTAGGATTTTTGTTTTCTTTTACAATATCATATTTCATTATTTTGGTATCAAAGAAAATCAAGGGTAATAACTACTTAGTAAGACTTTTTATGATTTCTTTAATTTCTTTTTTGGCTTCTGTCCCAATTATGGCGCATGCGTTTTTTAAAGTTAACTTATTAAGTACCATTTTTAATGTTATAATGGTTCCAATTTTTTCATTTTTAATTTTTCCACTTGGTATATTAACTTTTTTCATTCATTTTTTAGATGAGATATTTTTTTGTTTCATAGAAATTTTAGAAAGTATTGTTAATTTTCTTTCTTCTTTTGATTTTTTTATCATCATATTATCTAAACCAAATTTTATTTTTATATTTCTTTATTATTTTTCGTTGTATACTTTTATAAAAGTGCGTAAAGAATACATATTAATTTTTATTATAACTTTCTTGTTAAACGTTAACTCAAGATTTTTTATAAACGAACCAGAAGTTGTTTTTTTAGACGTTGGTCAAGGAGATTCAATCATTTTTATTTATCCTCATGGTAAGACTATTATGATTGATACCGGTGGCTCTTATAATGATGATTATTCTATTGGTAAAGAAAAGATAATTCCTTATTTAAATTCGCTTGGCATAAGTAAAATTGAATATTTAATTTTAACTCATGGTGATGCTGACCACATGAAGGAAGCGGTTACTTTGGTAAATGATTTTAAAGTAGAAAACGTTGTGTTTAATAATGATGATTTTAATGATTTAGAGCTTAATTTAATTAGAGTATTAAATGAAAAAGAAATATCATATCATCAAGACGTAAAAGAGTTAAATGTTGGTAATGACAAATTATATTTTTTAAATGATATGATATATGATAATGAAAATGATAACTCAAACGTTATTTATACCGAATTAAATGGTTTTAAATTTCTTTTTATGGGGGATGTTGGAACAAAAGTGGAAGAATATTTGCTAGAAAATTATAATTTAGAAAATATAGATGTATTAAAAGTTGGGCACCATGGTAGCAAGACAAGTAGTAGCAAAGAGTTTATAGACGTGGTTAATCCTAGGTACTCGGTAATTAGTGTTGGTAAAAATAACGTGTATGGTCATCCAAATGATAGTGTATTGGATAATTTAGAGGAATCAAAAATTTATAGAACTGATTTAGATGGAAGTGTCGAGATTAAATTAACTAAAAATGGATATAAGATAAGAACCTGTGGTCCATATGAATGATATAAAAGAATATACGGAGAAAATGTTTGAAGATATAAAACATTTAGATGAAAATGGTAATGAATATTGGTATGCTAGAGAATTATAAAGTATTTTAGATTATTCTCAATGGAGAAGATTTAAAAATGTAATTTGTAAGGCAAAATTAGCATGCGATAATTCAAAAATTAATATTGATGAACAATTTGCCAATGTTGGCAAGTTGTCTAAAAGATCAAATAATGCGGTTGTAGAAATTACTTATTACAGATTATCAAGATATGCTTGTTATTTAATTGCACAAAATGGCGATTCAAGAAAAAAAGTTATATCATTAGCACAAACTTATTTTGCAATTCAAACCAGAAAACAAGAATTAAGTGAAAAAGAATATGATGAACTTACTGAAGATGAAAAAAGGTTTTATCAAAGAAATTTAACAAGAAAAGGAAATTATTCTTTAAATATTGCCGCTAAAAATGCGGGAGTAAAAAGCTTTGATAGATTCCATAATTCAGGATATAAAGGTTTGTATAATGGAGAAACGGCCAATGATATAGCTAGAAGAAAGAAATTAAGATATAGAGAAGATATTTTAGATAATATGGGAAGTGAAGATTAAGTACTAATTTATTTAGAATTACTCAAACCAAGCAAAGTTAAAGAAAGATAATATTAATATAGAAAGTGATGCTAATAGCGTACATTATGAAGTAGGAAAAAAATCAGAAACACAATTAAGAAATTAGGTGGAACTATGCCAGAAGATTTGCCAACCCTGGATAAAAGTTTAAAAGAGCTAGTAAAAAAATAAAAATGAAGAAAAATTTAGAGTGTAAAAATAAAAGAGTATATTTTACTTTTTAGTACATACTAAAAGTGTAGTATTATACGAGATGGTTTCATTTCGTAAAAATATGGTTAACAAATACGTTTGTAAACCATATATTATTGTAGAACGCTGATGCATGATAAGGCGTTTTTAGATAGATTAGAGAAACTAAAAAAGAGAAGTTTTTAGTTTCTCTTTTTTAAAACTTTCTATATAGACCAATGGCTTTACCTAAAATCTTACAGTTTGGTAATATGATTGGTTTCATGGTGTCATTTTCTGGTTGTAACCTTATGAAGTTAGCTTCCTTATAAAAGGTTTTTAAAGTAACTTCGTTATCCATTGTCATGGCAACAACGACCTCACCGTTTCTAGCTACGTTTTGCCTTTGAACGATTACTATGTCACCATCGAAAATTCCGGCGTTAATCATACTTTCTCCGCTTACTTTTAGGGTGAAAATTTCTTCGTTTCTAGGAATTAAATAAGCTGGTAAGCTGAAAAATTCGTTTGGCATCTCAATTGCTTCAATTGGGTTTCCGGCGGTTATTTTACCAAGTAAAGGAACCTGTACCACGTCTTCATTAGCATATTCATTGTTTCCGATTATCTCTAACGAACGATACTTTGCGTTCGTTTTTTTTATGTAGCCCTTACTTTCTAAAGCAGATATATGAGATTGGATGGTAGCAGGAGAGTTGAGTCCTAAAGCTTTTCCGATTTCTCTTACTGCTGGGGGATACCCATGATGTGCTACGTAGCTTTTAATGTAATCTAAAACGTCTTTTTGACGGTTTGTTAACTTTTCCATATAGCCTCCCTCTAATTATATTTTTATCTTAACACACTTACTTTACAAAGTCAAACATTTGTTCAGTTTTTGTGTTGACACGTACAAATGTTCGTGTTATGATTTAAGTGTCAATAAGAAAGGGAGAGTGATTAGAATGAAATTATTAAAAGATTATAAAGGAGTAGCAATCGTTTACCTTGTTCTTACGATTTTTAACGTTTTGTGGGTTATTAATTATGATAAGCCTTCGGAAAATTTAGAAGCTAAAGTAAATACTGAAGTTGTAATAGCTAAATAAATTGTGTTACTTGGTTGATTAATCTTTCTTTTTATCTTATAATTACGTTGTAAGATAAAAAGTGGGTGAAAAAATGAATGATGAGAGGATAATTAGTGCGATAAAGGCTTTATCTATCGCAGAAATATCAAAAGCTAAAAGCGGGCATCCAGGAATTGCCCTTGGAGCAGCAACAATACTTTATACCCTTTATACAAGGCACATGAAAATAGACGTAACCGATGAAAAATGGATTAACCGTGACCGGTTTGTTATGTCGGCCGGTCATGGTTCTTCGTTGTTATATGCGGTTTTATACATGTCGGGTTTTAACTTGTCAATTAAGGATTTAAAGAAATTTAGACAAATTGACTCGGTTACGCCAGGACACCCTGAAGTTGGAACAACACTGGGCGTCGATTGCTCTTCTGGCCCTTTAGGACAAGGTGTTGCAACGGCGGTTGGTATGGCTAGCGCACAAAAATACTTGTCAGAAAAGTTTAACGGTCTTTTAGATTATAACGTTTACGTTTTGTGTGGTGAAGGGGACCTTATGGAGGGTGTTTCGTATGAGGCATGCTCTTTAGCAGGAAACTTGAAACTTAATAATTTAATTGTTTTGTATGATTGTAACAAAGTTACTTTAGATGGAACGTTGGACAAAAGTTTTAGTGAAGACGTACTTAAAAGATTTGATGCCATGGGTTGGTACACGGATGTTGTTTTGGACGGAAACAACGTGGCTTTGATTGATATGGCGTTAGATAAAGCTAAAAGAATTAAGGATAGACCGGTTTTTATTGAGGTTAATACCACGATTGGGAAAGATTCACTTTTAGAAGGAACTAACAAAGTACATGGTTCTCCTTTAACAAAGGAAGACATAAGACAACTTAAAGATAAACTTAAGATAGATATAGACTTATTTTCTAACCTTGGAGCCCTAAGAAGAGAAATGGCTAATTTTATCCGGGTAAGAAACAGTCATGAAAGAAAGACTTGGGACGTAAAGTATAACGCTTACTTAAATTCGTGTGATGACGTAACTAAACGCTTTTTGTTATCTTTAAGCCAAGATAAAAGGTATGACGTTACCCGCTTGTTTAAGGATACGATTTTTGAAGATGACGAATTAAGACGAATTAATGGTTTTGTGATGAACGAAATCGCCGATAACTACGCAAGTTTTCTAGGAGGAAGCGCGGACTTATTTTCTAGTACAAAAACTTATTTAAACAATTTTGGTGATTTTAAAAGTGGTAATTACGGTGGGAAAAACATTTGGTTTGGTGTAAGGGAACATGCCATGGGAGCTTTTTGTAATGGACTTGCTTTATGTGGTTTAAGACCTTTTGCCGCCACTTTCTTAGCTTTTAGTGATTACATGAAACCAGCGATAAGGATGGCTAGTTTGATGAATTTACCCGTGTGTTACGTGTTTACTCATGACTCGGTAGAAGTTGGTGAAGATGGTCCGACGCATGAGCCGGTAGAAGAACTTGCAATGTTAAGAAGCATCCCTAACCATTACGTTTATAGACCTTGTGATGCGAACGAAGTTATTGGTTCTTGGCAATGTATTTTAAACAATGATAAGCCAAGTTCATTAGTTATTTCAAGAAGTAAATGTGAAAACATAAATACGACTAATCCATTAAGTGTTAAAAAAGGCGCCTACATCGTAAGGAAAGAAAAAAAGAAAATGAATGGTATAATAATTGCAACTGGAAAAGAGGTAAAACTTGCCATTGATGTAGCCGAAAAATTATCAAATAAAGGATTTGAACTTAGAGTGGTTTCAATGCCTTGTATGCGTCTTTTTGAAGAACAATCAAAGAATTACCATGAAGAAGTATTACCAATAGGATATAAAACCTTTGTGATAGAAAGATTATCTAAGTTTGGATGGAATAAGTACGTTTATAATGATAAATACATAATGGGACTTGATGAGTTTGGTTATTCAGGAAAAAGTAAAGACGTTTTAGAAAAGCTAAAAATTGATGACGAAAGTATTTATAAAAGGATAGAAAAACTCTTGAAATAACAAAAGAAAACTTTGTTTGTCACAGAGTTTTTCTTTTTTATTATTTTTTTAAATATATCGTATAATAATATAAATAAGTTTTGGTTAAAAAAAGAAAGATTATATTCATTAAAAATAAATTTAAATGATAATAATTAGAAAATAATATTTTAATTCGACATCTTTTTTATAGAATTTATAATATTCTATAAAAGAGGTGTTGCTAATTATGAGAGTATATTATTTATTTAAAATCAATGATTCATTTTCAAAGCTTTATTATAATAAAACATATTATTTATACAAAATGTTAGAACAAATATCACAATCTAGTAAGAATGATTTTATAATATCTTATCGTTTGTTTGAGCAAATGGCTGTTGCATATAATAAAAATGAAGTAAATGGTAACATATATAAAGCTTTTGAGCATGATGCAAATTACGTTAAAACTTTAAATAAGCACATATTAGATGATGGTGTTGAAAAAACAAAGTTAACGGTATATAACACCTATATAAAAATAAAAACCAACCAGAATATAACTTCGTTTTTCAAAGTTTTGGCTAATGAAGAAAACGTTTTTGTTTGTGATTTTAATAATAAAGATTATTTTTGGCTTAGTAAAGTATCACCAAAAAGCTTGTGTAAAATGTAATTTCATAGTAAAATTAAATACATGAAAGGATGATGTTTATGTGGCAAAACATTTTATGGTGTGTAATAGGACTTGTTGCAGGACTTATAATAGGTTTTTTTGCAGCGCGAGCATTTATGAAAAAATACTTAAAGAAAAATCCACCAATTAATGAAAAGATGATAAAAATAATGATGCAACAAATGGGAAGAACACCAAGTCAAAAACAAGTTAATCAGATGATGAAAGCAATGAACAAAGTACAATAGTTCATTGTTTTTTTTGCATTCAAAATTGACATATTTTAGTATAATGTTATTATATAATCATAAGGAGAGTAACATGAAGTGTGTTAAGTGCGGTAAAGAAATAACTAAATATGATGCTTATTGTAATAATTGTGGAACGATAAACTTAAATTGTGATAAAAATAAAGTATTACAGGATATGCTAGAAGATAAAAACTATCAATATGAGGTTAATAATCTTTGGCATAATAAACTATCTAGATTTTTAGATAATAGTAAACAATTATTTGTTTTACTTAATTTAATTTCATTCATAATTAGTTTTCCTGTTTTTAAATATGTTTTTGATATTGGTAATAGATATAATTTATTACTTCTAGTTTTTGTATTAATGCTTAATTTTTATAGATTGTGCATTCAGTTCATATTAAAAAAAGCTAAAATGCATTGGTGGGGCATGTTTATTCCTGGATATGATATATATTTAATGTTTAAATTATCATTTGGAAATGGTTATTTGTTTATATTAATGCTTTTTCCTATGATGGTGTTTTTTGTTTCGGTAGACTTGTTAAGTTCAGCAGCTGGTTTAGGAATATTAGTATTTGTTCTAGAAATGGGCTCATTAATGATAATTCTAATTGAAATGCTTGTGTTGCTATTCATGATTGGAAGACGTTTCGGAAGAAGTGGGATTATAACGGTGTTATTTTTTTATGTTATAATTCCAAGTATAGCTTTTAATAAAAAATATGTTTATGATGATAAGTATGAATACTGATTATTTAGTAGAACAGGTAGTGAATAAAAAAATTAATGAGATGTATATTATATATAGTATCGACTGCTAATAAAGATTTTATCTTAAAAGTAGGCAGAGATTATAATAGCAATTAGAAATCCAGGTTACTGGCTTTTTGCGTTATTTAATGCATAATATGTTTATATTTAGTTTCTATAATTAAAATAAGTTATGGTATATGTTTTTACAATATTTTTAGAAAAGTACTATATAATAGTCTGCTAAAAAAGGAGCGTAACATGAACTACTATAACGAAATAAAACAAGAACTAATAAATAATGAAACATATAAAAAGGTAAAAGACTACTCTAAAAATAGAAATGATTTAAAAACATATTATAACGTTGGAAAACTTTTAAGTGATGCAGGAAAACATTATGGTGAAGGAATAATAAAGAAATATTCTGTTAGTTTAACAAAAGAATTGGGTAAAGGATATACATTTACTGCACTTTTTAGAATGAGACAGTTTTATGAATTGAACAAAAATATTGCGACAGTGTCGCAAGTTTTAACATGGAGTCATTATTTGGAACTTATTCCAATAGGTAATATTAATAAAATAAATTATTATATAAAAATTACAGAGGAACAAAATTTATCAGTTCGAGAGTTAAGACAAAGAATAAAAAATAAAGAATACGAAAGATTAGATAAAAAAACTAAAGAAAAATTAATAAAGAAGGAAGAAAATAAAGTAGAAGATTTTATTAAAAATCCAATCCTAATAAAAAATAGTTTTAATACAAGTAACATTTCGGAAAAAATGCTAAAGTATTTAATACTAGAAAACTTAGATAACTTTTTAGAGGAATTAGGAAGTGGTTTTACTTATATAAAAAATGAATTTAAAATAAAAATAGGTAACAGATATAATTACATAGATTTACTATTATATAACATTAATTTTAATTGTTACGTAGTGGTTGAACTAAAAGTAACGGAATTAAAAAAAGAACATATTGGACAAATAGAAACGTACATGGCTTACGTTGATAAGAATATTAAACAGGTAGAGCAAAATAATACTATAGGAATTATTATATGCAAAAAAGATAACGTCTTTATCATGAAATATGTAACAAATAAGAATGTTTTTGAAAGGGAATACCAATTGCTATAATTCAAGTGAAAGTTAATCCTACGTAAAAAAGTGTCAAGAATTTTGCACTTTTTTAAATTGTTGTGATATAATGCTTTTAGGTTAAAGAACGTAAGGAGTAGATATAAATGGCGAAATATGATGAGTCATCAATTAAAATATTAGAAGGTTTAGAGGCCGTAAGGAAAAGACCAGGTATGTATATTGGTTCAACTGATAAAAGAGGTTTACACCATTTAGTTTGGGAAATCGTTGATAACGGAATCGATGAAGTTATAAATGGGTATGGTAATCATATTAAGGTTATAATTCATAAAGACGGTTCAGTATCTGTTTCTGATGAGGGACGTGGTGTTCCAGTTGGAATGCATGCTTCAGGAAAGTCAACCCCAGAGGTAATATATACGGTACTACATGCCGGAGGTAAGTTCCAAGAAGGTGGTTACAAGGTATCTGGAGGACTTCATGGAGTTGGAGCTTCGGTTGTTAATGCTTTATCTAAATGGATGAAAGTTACCACATATCGCGATGGTGGCAAGTACGAAATTAGTTTTAAAGATGGCGGTAAATTAGATGAACCTTTAAAAAAGATTGGTACCACAAACAAAACTGGTACTACCGTACGTTTTATGCCTGATGATACCATTTTTTCTTCAACTACTTTTTCGTTTACTACGATATGTGAAAGAATGCAAGAATCTGCCTTTTTACTTAAAGGTCTTACCGCGACGGTAATTGATGAAGAAGACGAAAAAGAAGCTGTTTACCATTATGCTAAAGGATTAGAAGAATTTGTTTTATATTTAAACGAAGGTAAAAAGCCACTTCATAACGTTATTGGTTTTGAAGCTACTAAAGAAAAAATAGAAGTAGATATTGCCATGCAGTACACCGAAGGATATAACGAAAACGTCGTATCTTTCGTTAATAACGTTAAAACTTCAGATGGTGGTAGTCATGAAGTTGGTCTTAAAACGGCTTTAACAAAAGTATTTAATGATTATGCAAGAGAAAATGGATACTTAAAAACAAAAGATAAAAACTTTGAAGGTTCTGACGTAAGAGAAGGTTTAACCGTTGTCTTATCATTAAAAATTCCTGAAGATTTATTGCAATTCGAAGGTCAAACCAAAGGAAAGCTTGGAACACCACTTGCAAAGACGGTGGTAGAACAAATCGTTTATGAAAAAATGCAGTTTTTCCTAGAAGAAAATAAAATGGTTGCAACCGACATAATAAATAAAGCTTTAAAAGGAAAGATGGCAAGAGAAGCCGCTAGAAAAGCAAGAGAAGAAGCACGTAAAGGAAAAACAAAAGGAAGTAAAGAAAAGAATATTAGTGATAAATTAGCGCCTGCAACAAAAAAGAATCCAAAGAAAAACGAGTTATTTATTGTTGAGGGTGATTCAGCTGGTGGCAGTGCTAAAACTGGTCGAGATAGAGAGTATCAGGCAATATTGCCACTTCGTGGTAAGGTTTTAAACACGGAAAGATGCACGGTTGAAGAAGCTTATAAAAACGCTGAAATAAATACGCTTATATATACCATTGGTGCAGGCGTTGGACCTGATTTTAACATTGAAGACTGTAACTATGATAAAATTGTTATCATGACCGATGCTGATGATGATGGTTGTCACATACAAGTTTTACTAATTACTTTCTTTTATCGTTACATGAGACCATTAATCGAAGAGGGAAAAGTTTACATTGCAAATCCACCACTTTATAAAGTGGCTTTCTCTAAAAAAGAAGAGATTTATGTTTACTCTGATGAGGAACTAAAGAAAGTATCTCAAGGAAGACGAATAGAAGATTTACAAAGATATAAAGGTTTAGGAGAGATGGATGCAACTCAGCTTTGGGAAACTACCATGGACCCAGAACGAAGAAGCCTAATAAAAGTTAAAATAACCGACGTTGCATTAGCAGAAAAAAGAGTTTCTGTTTTAATGGGAGATAACGTTGAGCCAAGAAAAGAATGGATTGAAGAAAACGTTGATTTTTCACTTGAAGATAATTATGAAATAAAAGGTTAGGAGGTGATAGTGTGTCTGAATTAACAAAACGTATATATGATTATTCATTAGAAGAAATAATGGGAGAGCGCTTTGGAAGATATTGTAAAACAATTATTCTAGATAGGGCATTACCAGACGTAAGAGATGGTCTTAAACCGGTTCAAAGAAGGATTCTTTTTGGAATGTATAAAAGTGGTAATACTTATGACAAAAAGTATCGTAAAAGTGCTAAAGCGGTAGGAGAGATAATGGGTAATTATCATCCACATGGTGACTCTTCAATTTATGATGCAATGGTAAGAATGAGTCAGGATTGGAAGATGATGACTCCTTACATCGACATGCATGGTAATAATGGCTCGATGGACGGTGATGGTGCCGCTGCAATGCGTTATACCGAGGCAAGATTATCAAAGATAAGTAATGAACTTTTAAATGACATTAATAAAGATACCGTTATGATGGCGCCTAACTATGACGATACTTTAGAAGAACCTACCGTTTTACCAGCAGGCTTCCCAAATCTTTTAGTTAATGGTTCAACCGGAATATCTGCCGGATACGCAACTAACATACCTCCTCATAACTTAGGAGAAGTAATTGACGCTTGTATAAAAAGAATTGATAGCCCGAATTGTACATTAGATACCATAATGTCGGTTTTACCAGGTCCTGATTTTCCAACTGGTGGAGTGATTGAAGGTGCTAAACAAATTAAGGAAGCATATCAAACTGGTAAGGGAAAAATCGTTGTAAAATCAAAGTATGAAATAGTTGATACCAAGACTAAAAAACAAATTATCATAACGGAAATACCATACGAAGTTAACAAAGCTAGCATGGTAAAAAAGATGAATGATATTAGAATTGATAAAAAAATAGAAGGTATTAGCGAGGTGAGAGACGAAACATCACGTGGTGAGTTACGTGTTGTAATAGACTTAAAAAAAGACGCTGATATTAATTTAGTGGTTAATTACTTATTAAAGAATACCGAAATGCAAATATCATACAGCTTTAACATGATAGCAATAGTTAACAGAAGACCAAGACAAGTTGGTGTGTTAAGCATTTTAGATGCGTTTATTAATCACCGAAAAGAAGTGGTAACAAGAAGAACTAATTTTGATTTAGCTCACGCTAAAGAGCGTTATCATATATTGGAAGGACTAATTAAAGCAATTAGTATTTTAGATGAAGTAATAAAAGTAATTAGAGCATCTAAAAATAAAGCTGATGCAATCCAAAATCTAGTTAAAGAATTTTCTTTTACAGAAAAGCAAGCAACCGCTATCGTTATGTTACAATTATATCGTTTAACCAATACCGATATAACAGATGTAAAGCGTGAGATGGAAGAATTAGAAAATGCAATTAAGGAGTATGAACTTATTTTAAAAGACGAAAATGAGCTTAAGAAGGTTATTAAAGAAGAATTAAGAAGAATAAAAAAAGAGTTTGCAAAGCCAAGGATAACCGAGATAAAAGACGAAATAACCGAAATAAAAATAGATATGACGGCGATGATTCCAAAAGAAGACGTGGTAGTTGTTGTAACTAATGAAGGTTACGTTAAAAGGGTGTCTAAAAAATCATACCAAGCATCAGATGGTGAAGATACTACGGTTAAAGAAAATGATTTTGTAATAGGTTTATTTGAACAAAATACGCTTGATACGCTTTTGTTATTTACAAATAAGGGTAATTATTTATACATTCCAGTTCATGAACTTCCTGAGCTTAAATGGAAAGAACTTGGAAAACACGTAAGTAACATTGTTGCGATAGCTTCTGATGAAAAGATAATAAAATCGTTGCCAGTAAAAGAATTTAACGAAAGAGAAGTTCTTACCTTTACAAAAAATGGTATGACTAAAAAATCTTTACTTTCTGATTTTAAAGTTCAAAGATATTCAAAACCAATTACGTTTATTAAATTAAAAGATGATGATGAAGTAGTAAATGTTACTATTGAACCTTATAACGAGGTATTTATTACTACTAAAAATGGATATGGTCTTTGGTATGATAGAAGCGAAATACCAACGATTGGACTTAAAACTGCTGGTGTTAAAGCAATTAACTTGAAAGATGATATCGTTGTAAGTGCAAATCTTTTTGATGGGGATTTTGAGTATGTTACGGTAATAACCGAAAAAGGTTTAGCTAAAAGAGTTAAATTATCTGAATTTGAAAAAACTTCAAGAGCTAAAAGAGGACTATTATTATTAAGGGAAGTTAAGAGTAATCCTCAAAAAGTATTATGTACTTTAGTTTCTGATGCTAAGCATAACGTTATTTTAAGTACTAACAAAGAAGAAAAAGAACTTAAGTTAACCGAAATTCCGATAATGGATAGGTACTCGGTAGGTAGTACGATAGTTAAAGAAAAAGTTAAAAGTGTTCATGAGGTTATTACGTTAACGAAAGATGAAGCTTATGTAAAACCAGTCGCCAAATCTATAACGAAAGAAGAATCAAAAGAAAAGAAAGAAGTTTCGCTAAAAGAAATTGATGATAAGTTTATGACGATTGATGATTTTTTAGATAATTTTGATTAGACAAGAAAATTTGTTTTCTTGTCTTTTTTATTATTTAAGAATAAAGTAGGCACAATATTTATTAGTTTAGATTTTAATAGAAATTTTAATGGTCACTGACTTTTAACTTTATCATAAAATATTATGGTGATTTATTTTTGAATTTGTTAGATATTATTTATTTAAATGAAGTTTTAAAAACATATTTTAACGATGATGAGGAAATGGTAGTTAATTTGTTTTCTAACGGATATTGTTTAGAGTACCATCGTTTGTTAAAAATGCTTTATCCTGATTGTAAGATGGTATTAGAAAAGAATAATGATCATTGTGCCACTTTAATAGATGGTACGATTTATGATGTTTATGGTTATAGAAATAAAAAAGAATTTATTATAGCTACCAAAGAAGAAGAGGCTTTTGTTAATAGCTTTTATTGTCATTTTTCTGATAAAGAGTTTGATACTATTTCATTTTTAGTAAAAGATAAATTTGATAAACGTAAAAAATAATATAAAAAAATATAAATATTTTGGTATAATGATAAAAGTAGACATATTACTTAATTTTTATGTATTATCATTTATTTGGTGATGATATGAAAGTTAAAGTATTTGATTGCGACCATGAAAAAGATTTAGAAGAATGCGTAAATGAATTTATTGCTGGAAAAGAAATTATTGATATAAAGTATCAAGTTTCGATTGCAACGTGCGGTGAAGAACAATTATACTGTTTTTCAGCGATGATTATATACGTTAACAAGGGATGATGTAAGTGAAGAAAAATAGTTTTATCAATGGTGCTTTAATTGCGACGGCGGCTATCGTTATAACGAAGTTTTTAGGTATAATATACGTTATACCTTTTTATGCTATAATAGGAGAGTCTAACATTGCACTTTATGGTTATGCTTATACGATTTATAACTTATTTTTATCTTTATCAACGGTTGGGATACCACCTGCGATGAGTAAGTTAATTAGTGAGTATAACACTAAAGGATATTATCATACTAAAGAAAGAGCTTATAAACTAGGAAAAATATTATTAATTAGTCTTGGTATAGTATTATTTGTAATAATGTTTATGGGAGCGCCTTTTATTGCTAATCAAATAATGGGAGATAATACTGGTGGTAACTCAATCGAAAGTATCACCTTTGTAATAAGGGTAATATCAACCGCTATTTTAGTAGTTCCTTTTTTAAGTGTTACAAAAGGTTATCTACAAGGACACAAATTTATTTCTCCGCCTTCAATTAGTCAAGTAATAGAACAATTAGTTAGAATAATTGTTATTTTAGTAGGTAGTTATGTTTGTATGAACGTATTAAATACTGGGGTAACAAAGGCGATAGGGGTTGCTGTTTTTGGTGCGACGGTAGGAGCAGTTGCCGCTCTTGTTTACCTTCTTTTCATGATGCATAAACACAAAAAAGACATCATAACTAACGAGGTGCAAAAACAAGAAGAAAAGAAAATAACAAATAAAGCAATCATAAAAAAACTATTAATTTATTCGGTACCTTTTATATCTTTTGGCCTTGCTTTATCAGTTTACGACTACATTGACATGACAACCATAATTGATGGCCTTACGAGTTTAGGCTTTAAAACCGCTGACGCAGAAAGCGTATTAGGCGTTATAAACACCACCGGTAACAAGTTAAACAGCGTTGTATTAGCCATCTCAACCGGGCTTATGACGAGTCTTGTTCCAAACATAACGGCAAGCTTTGTAAAAGGGGATAAAAAAGACGTAAAAAGAAAAGTTAACCAATCATTTTTAATGCTTCTTTTCGTTACCATCCCGATGGCGGTTGGATTAAGCATTTTAGCAGAACCAGTTTTCTATGCGTTTTATGGAGAAAGTAATTGGGGACCAAAAGTATTTTGTTTTACTATTTTTATCGCCCTATTTAGGTGCATTTTTACGACCTCAGTTTCAATAGCACAATCGTTAAATAAATTTAAAAACGTGTTTGTTAGCATAATTGTAGGAATACTAGTTAAGCTTGTTTTACAATACCCGATGATGCATTTATTTAACGTGTTAGGCTTATATCCTTTCTGGGGAAGTACCCTAGCTACCTTGCTTGGACTTTCAACCTCGTTTATAACTAATTTAATTGTAATAAACAAGGTTGTTAAACTTGATTTAAAAGAATACTTTAAAAAGATGTTTAAATTTGTTTATCCGCTAGTAATCATGGTAGTAGTTTTATTAATAATGAAACAATTTGTTCCAATTTATGCTGGTACAAGGGTACATGCGATTGCAATAATAGCATTATATGCCATTGTGGGTTCTGTAATATATTTTTCGTTAACCATTAAAAATGGAGTGTTTAAAGAAATTTTTGGTGACAAGTTGTTTAAAAAGTTGCGTAAATGATTTCGTATTTTATGGTTTTGTGATACATTATTAATGTAGGGGTGATAAATAATGCCAAAGAATTTGGTAGAGGCTTTTAAACTTGATTTACAAAATAATTTTATGGTAGTAATGACAAAAAGAAGTTGGACAGCTTTATGCTTTCGTGCTTTGTGCAAAGTTTTTATGACAGAAAAATTTTATGACAGGTCTTATCCGACTTTGACAAGTTATATTGAAAGCCGTCCTAAAGAAGAAATTATTAGAGAAATTGAAAGCTATGCTGTTCACCCGGAAATAATGCTTGATAATTATGAAAAAATTTCAGAAAGTGCATCCAATGGGATAATAGGTAAAGTTTTTAATGAAATGATTAATGATGCCATTAACGAAACTTTAGATAAACATAATGTTTTTGACGATGACTTAAGGAGAAAAAGTGTTCAATATATTCATGAGCAGTTGAAATTAGGAAATTTTAACTTTATTACAGGAACTAAGAGAGATTTGGTGCAAATGATATTCGAAGATGAAAAGTTTAATAATCAAGATAGAATTAAAGGGGTTATTTGTAGAAAAATAGACATGATTAATGCTAATAATAGTTTTAAAGAACACTTAAAAAAACAAGTTAGTGATGAAACGATATCGCGTGAAGAACTAGAGAGGTATAGAACCATAACTCCTGAAGAAATTGATGAATACTTTAGTTTAATAAATGGATATGGTTCAAATAATGGTTCCGGACTTTCAATGTAGAATTAATTTAGGAGTGTTAGTATGCTTAAGGAATTAAAAGACGAAATTTGTAAAGAGCTTATGAAAAATAGCATAACCGAAAGCATGGTCATAAAAGATTATTTTAACCAAACGGTAAATTGTTATTTTTATAAATTAATTGGTAATAATAATTTAAACACACCAGAAGATTTTATTATAGAATGTTCTAGAGCCTTAGCTAAAAAGAAAGTAGCTAGCAATCCCTTGCCGTTTGCTAATGAAATTATAATGGAGTCTAAAGTCCATGTTATTTATTATGAGCTAGTAAGAGAGCTAGATATGATTGTTCCTCATTGGAGGAATTATAAAAGAATAGAAGATTTAATAAATGATATTGCAGAACAATTATCAAAGGATTATAAACCAGTCGTTTTTTCACTTGATGATGCCGTTTTAAGCACGGTTAACCGAAATATAGAACTTGGTTATCGAGCGGAAAATACACGGGATATAGAAAGGCTGATAATAAAAATTTTTGATGATTATTTTTCTGGTGACACAAACGTTTTTACATCTAAACAAGGTGCAAGAAAGTACGTTTTAAAAAGAAGTAAAAGGCAGATATTAGAAGAGATGAACAGGCTTGCAAAAATTAATACGAATTTAACGATTGATGAACTTCAAAAAGCTATTATTAATGCTTATGCTAAAAATTTTTCTAATAGTTTTTGTAACGTTTTTTATGAAGAAGATTATGAGGGTAAACGTTATCATAAATAAGAGGTGATTATAACATGTTATATAAACTTTATGAAACTGAAGTAAAGGTTCTTAATAAAAAAGTCATAACGGAAGAAAATGAAATAAAAGATGAATTTTTAAATGCGTTAAAGGCGTTGTTTATCAATTATCAAGATTATTCAAACCCTAAACAAATGATAGAAGATACCGCTTTAAGACTTGCTAATAACGTTGTTTTTAGTGCTGGTAAGGCAAGTGTTTATGGAAAAACGTTTCACTCAAAAAAAGAATTAGCAAATTACTTCTATGATGATTTGGTTCGTTCTTTAACGGATATAAATCCCTTATGGGAAGCTTATAGTAAAATAGATTTTTTATTGGAAGATATGGCGTCTTTCTTAACGAGAAGATACGTTATTAGTAGAAAGGAAGTTAATGATTTTGATGATGCTATAAAGACTACTATTACAAGGTACAAAATAAATGGACAAAGGATAAAAAGTAAAGAAGACTTAGAAAAATGTATTAGTTTTATTTTAAATGAGTATTTTAATAAAGATAATATGGCGGCTTTTACTAATAATAGAGGTGCAAGAAGATATGTTGCGTCAAAATCTAAAGAAGAGATTCTAAAAGAAATGACTAAGACCGTTGGCTTGGATGGTTTTGAAGAAATAAGTGAGAAACTAATAAGAAATGTTTACGCTAAAAGTTTTAGTTATCCTTATCTTTTAGAAAAACAAAGTGATGAGAAGACAAAAAAATCTATTTAGCTAAAACTAAATAGATTTTTTACATCATATACATTTCTCCGCTATAATTTCCTGGGTTATTTTGGGTTGTTTGGTATGGTGTTTGGCTTGCTTGAGCTCCTTGGTTTTGCGCATTTTGAAAGTTTTGCATTCCTTGGTTTTGATAAGGAGTTTCTAATCTTGATAAACGGTTATCAAGCACTTTTACCTTCTTTTCAAGCGCACTAACACGGTTATCTAAATTTGTGTAATTATCATTCATGTAATTAGGAAACATCATCATGTTAGTAGGCATGTTTCCCATTTGTGGCATGCCCTGAAATGGCATCATTTGTGGCATAAAAGCATTTCTTTCGTTTCTCATAAACTTCCTCCTATTAAAGCTTTCAATTAATTATATGTTTGTTTTAGGTTTTGGTGCAAAATTATGATATAATTGGTTGTAATACTTAAGGTTGATTTTAAGGAGATGATTTGTTTGAGACTTAAAAAAGTTAAAAACGCAAAAGAAACGATAGAGGAATCAAAGTACGTTATAAAAAATCCTGAAGAAAATAAAGGGTGCTGGAAAAAAGAGTTTAACAATGATAATCCCATTAACGTTGAAATCGGGATGGGAAAGGGTGACTTCATAATTGAGATGGCAAAACAATATCCTTTTGTTAACTTTATTGGTATTGAGATGTTTGATAGCGTAATCGTTCGCGCCGTTCAAAAACTAGATGGCAAAAATATTCCTAATTTGAGACTAATAAGAATGGATGCTAAGGATATAGAAAATGTATTTGAAAAAGAAATTGATACCATATACCTTAATTTTTCTGACCCGTGGCCAAAGAAAAGACACGAAAAAAGAAGGCTAACTAGTCATGAGTTCTTGAAGCGTTATGATAATTTATTTGAAAAAACTAAGAAAATCATTCAAAAAACCGATAACACAGACTTGTTCGCGTATTCGATTTCTTCTTTAAGTACTTATGGATACGTTTTGGATGATGTTACCCTTGATTTACAAAAAGTTAATGACGCGGAAAACGTAATGAGTGAATACGAGAAGAAGTTTGTTTTTCAAAACGTTAAAATTTGCCGTTTAAAAGCTTATAAAGATTAAGAAGGTGATACTTTGAGAAGAAAACAAGCGTTAATAATTATCACGGTTATTTTATTTATCGCTTTATTTATGGCTTTGATATTTTATTTTAATAACCGAGTAGTAGATGATAACTCTGGTTTTACCTTGAAAGATAATTTAACGGTAAAAGTTTATGACGAACTAAGAGTAAGTGATTTTATAGATACAATAGAAGGAAAAATAATTACTAATGATAAAGTGGATACCTCTTCTTTGGGAAATAAAGAAATTACGTTTATATATTTTAATAAGAATGATAAAAAAAGACGTGGTAAATTTAAAGTGAAGGTAGTTGATACTGAAAAGCCTTTAGTTTGGCTTTCTTCTAGTTATAATATTCGGGTGAATAGTGATGTTGACCTTGAAAAAACGATTATGTGTGCTGATAATTATGATGCTAATCCAAGCTGCAAAATAGTTGGCGAATATGACGTTAATACCACTGGTAGTTATAAGCTTAGTTATGTCGCTAAAGATAGTAGTAACAACGAGGAAGTAATCGATTTTACCTTGAACGTTTATGAACCTTCAAATGATTCTTCTGGTGTTGATGAAGTTCCTGTTACAACTTCGTTTAATGAAGTTTTATCTAATTATAAAAAGAGTAATAACGAAATTGGAATAGACGTTTCAAAGTGGCAGGGAAAAATCGATTTTAAAAAAGTAAAAAACGCCGGAGCCTCTTTTGTTATGATAAGGCTAGGAAGCCAAAGTGGTGTTGGGGGCAATTACGTGATTGATTCGTACTTTGAAGAAAACATAAAAGGGGCTAAGGCTTCTGGGCTTAAGGTGGGTGTTTATTTTTATTCGTATGCTGATAGTGTTAAAGAAGCTAGAAAACAAGCTAAATGGGTATTAGGTAAAATTAAGAAGTACCAAATAGATTTACCGGTTGCTTTTGACTGGGAATGCTACAATTCATTTAATGGTATGGAACTTAGTTTATTCGGACTTAACGAAGTTGCTGATGAGTTTTTAAAGACCGTTAAAAAAGAGGGCTATGGCACCATGCTTTATGGTAGTAAAAATTATTTAAATAGCGTTTGGAAGTACAATGATAATGATGTTTGGCTTGCCCATTATACGAAAGAGACTGATTATGATAAAGATTATGTTATGTGGCAATTGTGCCAAAACGGAAAAATAGATGGTATTGATACCATGGTTGATATAAACGTTCTTTATAACTAAAAGGTTTTACTTTTTTAATTTTTTTGCTATAATATCTTTAGAGTAGGTGAACCAATGAAAAAGATTATATTAATTTTTTTGGCTTTATTTTTACTTTCAGGTTGTACCATAAAAAGAATTGATAATTATGATTATGATAAAATAGTTGACGAAGTTTTATCGCTTGACATAAAGTCTACGAACATGGTGGGTAATGGTTATAAGTATTATGCTCCAAGAGGTGTTACAAGAACGGATGCAAATACGTATAATGATGTTTTAATACGTGAGAAAACAACCTATTATTTGTACGTTGACGTGGTAAGTTATTATTATGAAACAGAAGTTTCTTATGAGCCTAACAAAGATTCTTATTATTCATATTCTTTTTCAGAAGATGGAAAAAAAGGATATTTGCAAATAGATAAAGCTAAAGATAAATTCTATGTTCAAATGGTATATAATTATGCTAAAATAGAAGCGTACGCAAAAGAAAAGGATTTAAAAACGGTTGTAACTGATATGAGTTACGTGTTATCAAGCCTTGATTTTAATGATTCTCTTTTAAAGAAGATGCATGAATCTGGTGATTTAGCTTCTAAAGAAGAGGTTTATAAATTGTTTGATAACAAGGAAAAGGAAGGAAATTTCTTAAAGTACATAGAAGAGTATGATAAGTATGATGGTGATGAAAACGAAAATAAGAACGTTGAAAAAGAACTAGAAATTAAAGAAACGACAACCACCACAACTACTACGGAAGAGGCCAAAACAACTACGACTACCGAGTCGACCGAGCAAACTACTTCATCGACACAATAAGAAAGGTGTGATTTATCATTATGGGATTAAAGAGTAAGTTAAGTAAAATGAAAAGCTTTTTGTTTGACGAAGAAGAAATAGAGGAAAAACCCGTTAAGAAAAACGTTAAAAAAATTATAAAGGAAGAAGTAACTCAAAAAAAAGAAGAGGTTTCAGAAGATTTTGCTAAAACAAATGAAATCGATAGTTTATACTTAGAAGATTTATCAGAACCAGAGCCAGAGATTAAACCAGAAATAAAATCAAGGGTAGTTAAGAATGAAGCTGAGTTTAAGTTTCCTGAGTTTGATGATGATGACTTCATGGTTTCAAGATCAAAACCTGAGCCGATTATTAAGCCGGTAAAAGAAGAACCAAAGCCAGTTTTATATCAAGGTAGTAAAAGAAAAGAGGAAACCAAGAAGTTTAAGCCTAGTCCAATTATTTCTCCGGTTTATGGACTTCTTGATAGTGAAGGAAATAAAGTTCAGAAAAAAGCAGAAAAAAAAGAAACTCCTTTAAAGAGTAAAGAAGAATTAACGTTTGATGAAATTAGAAAAAAAGCTTATGGTAACCTTGATGAAGAAATTGAAAATACGCTTAAAAGGTTAAGTAAAAAAACAATCGCAGAGGCCGAAGAGGAAATGGAGCAAGATGAAGCTCAAGAACTTTCTAGGACAAAACAAAAGGCTAAAAAGTTAGAAAAAGAAGACGTGACTTTAATCAAGACTGATGAAGAAGATGATGACGATGATATGATTCTTCCTAACGTTAACTTTAAAGAAATCGACGTCGATAAAGAAAGACAAAAAATGCCATCTAAAAAGGGAGTAACTAACAAAAAGTTAGATGACGATGATGATGACGATGACACCAAGGAACAAGATTTATTTAATTTGATTGATACGATGTACCAAGGAGAGGAGAAGGAAGACTAATGAGTGCAACCGTTTTTTTAAGTACATATTTGCCGATTCTAATATATATATTATTATGTATCCTTATTATTTTATTGATTATTATTGCAACTAAGGTTATAAAATCAATGAACCGGGTAGAAGAAATAATTGATGACGTTGATGAAAAAGTTAAATCTTTAAACGGGGTGTTTAGTATCGTTGATAATATTACTGATAAATTATCAGCGTTAACCGAGGTGATATCCGATTCAATAATTTTATTTATTAAGGGTATTTTTAAAAAGAAAAAAAGAAAGATGGAAAAAGAAGAGCAAAGAAAGGAGCTTGAAGATGAAGAAGAGTAAAAGTGGTGCTGGAAAATTCATTTTAGGAGCAGCCGTTGGAGCGGCTTTAGGGGTTTTATTTGCACCTAAATCAGGAAAGGAAACCAGGGCGGACATTAAGCGCAAGGCTACCGATTTACTAAATAAAGCTAAGGAAATTGACGTAAAAGAAGTCCGTGATACAATCGAAGAGAAGGTTTCTAATTTGATGAAAGAGCTAAAGGACTTAGATAAAGAAAAAGCTATTGAACTAGCTAAAAAGAAGGCAAAGGATTTGAAAAAACACGCGGAAGAATTAGTATCTTACGCAAAGGAAAAGGCAACTCCAGTAGTTTCTGACGCGGCTGAAGTGTTAAAACAAAAGGCAATTGATGCAACTAAAATGATATTAAATAAATTAGAATCATAAAAAGTGCTGTTTTTAGCACTTTTTTTAGTTGAAATGCATAGATTAAAACGAGGGAGGGATTCTAATGTTTAAAGAAATAGTTACTAAGGCCGTAATTGGAAAGGGTAAGAAATATTTTAAGAATAGTTATAATCTTTTAGCGGAAAACAACGCCGACACTATTTTAGGTTGCTGGGTAATTAACCATGAGTTTAAGGGGTCGGTTAACGGTGATAAGGTTGTTATTGATGGTAATTTTGACGTTAATATTTGGTATTCTTATGATGGTGATAAAAAAACTACTGTTGCTAGTAAAAACATTTCGTATAGCGAAACAGTTGCGGTTAGAACTAAAGACGGGACGCAACTTCAAGGAAGCGACATAATCGTAAGAGCGTTAAGACAACCTACTTGTAGTAACGTAAAAGCTAAAGATGACGTAATAGAATTTGATATTGAAAAAGAATTAGGAATTGAAGTTGTAAATGATGAAAAAGTAAAAATTGCGATAGAAGAAGACGAAGAACCATGGGACACTTTAGATGATGAACCAGAAGAAGTAGATAAAAAAATAGATGAAGAAGTTAAAGAGGATTTTATTTAGAATCCTTTTTAATTATGAATAATTTATGATGTTAACAAAAATAGTTGACACTTATATGCGGGCTATGATAAAATTAAGTTGTAAAGAAGGAGGAAGAAAATGGCAGTTAAGTTAAGACTAAAAAGAATGGGAGCGAAAAAGCAACCTTTTTACAGAATCGTCGCCGCTGATTCAAGAAGTCCAAGGGACGGACGTTTTATTGAAACGATAGGAACTTATAATCCACTAGTTAATCCTGCTGAAACTAAGATTGATGAAGAATTGGCTATGAAGTGGTTAAAAAATGGCGCAATGCCAACTGATACGGTTAGAAACTTATTATCAAAGGCTGGTATAATGGCAAAGTTTGCTAGTGAAAAACAAGGTAAGTAATTATGGATTTAGTAAAACTAACTGAAATTATCGTAAAAGAACTTGTTCATGATGCTGACAGTATAAGTGTTAAAGAATTTCCTAGTAGTAACGAAAACGAAATTATAATTGAGGTTATGGTTCCAAGCGATGAAATGGGATTAGTGATTGGAAAGGATGGAAAACTAGCCAAGGCATTAAGAACTATTGTTCAAGCAAGTTCATACGTTAATGATAACAAACTTGTAAAAATAAACATTGATTCGTATTAAGATTCCTAAATTTTAGGAATTTTTTTATTTATTAACGAGTGTTTTTGGTATAAGTGTCTAATAATTAAAATGGGGGCAACTAAAGACTAGTTTTGTTTTCCATCTTTTTTAAGAATAAGAAGGTGGGTGACTAACTATAATAAGTCAAGACATTTTTTTGAAAAATCCTAAAAAGATTT
>CAMMVQ010000004.1 GCA_946500425.1 uncultured Mollicutes bacterium
AAACAAAAAAGTAAACACATCTTTTTTTGTGTCTACTTTTATCTTACAACTCCATGAAATAACTTTCTTTTTTTAATATTTTGTTGACAATTAACACGTAACTGTATATACTGTATATATACAAGGCGGTGATAGTTTGCAGATTATTATAAGTAATTCTTCTGATGTGCCTATTTATGAACAAATAAAAGAGGCAATTAAAGGAGAAATATTAAGTGGTGAGTTAGTTGGTGGGGATGCATTACCATCAATTAGAACGCTTGCTAAGGACTTAAGGATTAGTAACATTACAACCAAAAGAGCTTATGAAGAATTGGAAAAAGATGGCTTTATCGTTGCGGTTGCAAGTAAGGGATACTTTGTTAAAGAAAAAAGTGAAAACTACCTTAAAGAAGAGATTTTAACTAAAATAGAAAGTAATCTGGAAAGTGCCGTTAGTATTGCTAATACTTATAACATAAGTAAAAAAGAAGTTGAAAACATGCTTGATACAATATATGAGGAGGAAGAACATGAATAGCGCGTTAGAAGTTAAAAACTTATCAAAACATTATGAAAATTTTGATTTAAAAGACGTTTGTTTAAACGTTCCAAAAGGAAGCATAGTAGGGCTTGTTGGGCAAAATGGAGCGGGTAAAACGACGCTTATTAAGCTTATTTTTGAAGTAATAAAAAAAGATTCTGGTACCGTAAAAATATTAGATAAAAATGATGTTGGGGTTGTTTTAGATGATTCGTTTTTTCCGGAAATTCTAAAAGTTGGCGACATAGATAACATCATGAAAGGCATTTATAAAAATTGGGATGAAAAATTATTTAGTAATTATTTAAAAGACTTTAATCTAAATAAAAATCAAAAAATAAAAGAATTATCTAAAGGAATGAAAAAGAAACTAGAAATAATTACAGCTTTATCGCATCACCCTAAATTATTGGTTTTAGACGAACCAACAAGTGGTCTTGATCCAATCGTTAGAAAAGAAGTTCTAGACATGTTTTTATCATTCGTTGAAGATGAACAAAATAGTATTTTGCTTTCTTCACACATTACTTCTGATATCGAAAATATAGCTGATTACGTTATCTTTATTAACGAGGGAAAGATTATTTTTGAAAAATCAGTAATTGACTTGAAAGAAAGTTTCGCAGTTGCAAAATGTACGGAAAAAGACTTTGAAAAAATTGATAAAAAATACGTGGTGAAGTATAAAAAGAATAAGTATGACTATGAAGTTTTAATTACAAACGTTAAAGATGTAAAAAGAAAATACAAAAACCTAGTAATTGATAAAGCTTTGGTAGAAGATATTATGCTTTTATACGTGAAAGGAGAATAAAAATGAGAGGATTAATAGTTAAAGATTTATTGTCACTTTTAAGACAAATGAAAAGTATTATCATAATTATTTTAGGACTTATCGTTATCTCATTTATAAACAAAGATTACTCTTTAATTGCTTTTGTTGTTCCTTTTTTCCTTGTAATGACAATAGTTACTACGTTTAGTTATGATGAGTTTAATAAGTTTGATAGTTATTGCAATACTTTGCCTGTTTCAAGAAAAAACATCGTAATGTCAAAATATGCATTAGTTCTTATCGGAAACGTACTATCTGTTTTAGTTGGTCTTTTAGTTTCGTTTATAGTTTATTTAATTGATCCTAGTATAAAACTAGAAGAATTTATTGCCATGATAGTAGGTGGAGTTTTTGGAATTAACTTAGTAATTTCATTTTTAATTCCGTTCTTCTATAAATATGGAGTTCAAAAAGGAAGGATAATGTTTTTTGCGCTGATTATTTTGGTTGTTACCATATTTACCATTATAATTAAAAAGGTAAATGGTATAAACGCATTTTTAAATAACGTGTTAAATGATTTGAATTCAGTTAGCGTTGTTTCGTTTATCATGATAATTATTTTGTTTATGTTATTTTTGCTATATATTTCTTATAGAGTATCATATTACGTTTATAAAAATAAAGAGTTTTAAGCCTTAAACTATGTTTTAAGGCTTTATAAATTATTCTTTTGTTATAAACTAGCGTTATTTATATTTATTTGATATACTAAATAATGTGATAATTAGAGGTGATTAGTATCATGAAAAGAGCAATCGTGTTATCTGGTGGTGGCTCAAGGGGAGCATATCAAATAGGTTTTTGGAAAGCGATAAGAGAGCTTGGTATAGATTATGACATAGTAACTGGTACTAGTATTGGTTCTTTAAATGGTGCTTTTATGGTTCAAGGAAATTATAAAGACGCCGTTAAATTATGGAGCAACATGAATTACGATAAAGTGTTAGAAGATGGTATCGACGGTACTTTTTCGACCCCAAGTGGAAGGAAGAAAATTATTTCTAAGTATGCAAAGGGGGCTTTAAAAGGTGGCCTTAGCGTTCCTGCTTTAGAAAAGACCATAAAAGATAATTTTAAACCTGAGTTATTTTTTTCATCACCGGTTGATTACGGACTTATGACCGCAAGGTTTCCTTCTTTAAAGCCAGTTGCCATCACGAAAGACAAATTAACGAAGGAAAATTTTCCTGATTATTTATTAGCGTCCGCGGCTTGTTTTCCCGCTTTTAAGCTTAAAAACATCGATGATAAAAATTACATTGACGGTGGATATTACGATAACTTGCCAATTAATTTGGCCACTCAGCTTGGGGCGACCGAGGTTATCGCGGTTTACTTAAAGGCCGTTGGAAGAGTTAAAAAGAAAATTAACCCTAACGTTCCTGTAACTTTAATTGCACCTAGAAACGACATTGGTAATTTTCTGGTTTTGGAAAGTAAACAAGCTAAAAGAGCAATGAAGTTCGGGTATAATGACACGATGAAAACTTTTAAGATGTTAGAAGGAGATAAATATACTTTTAAACGAGGGTCTTTAAAAAGAAATTTTATTAGGCAAAGTGAGCGTTTTATTAATCTCTTGCAAGATTATTTTAAAGTTTACGAAACGAAAGAAAAATATAAGTGCTTTTTCAAAGCAAATAAAGTAGAAGCTTTATCAAGGGTGTTAGAAAAAACGGCACACGCGTTTAACGTTGATGAAGTTAGCGTTTACAGGACTTCAGTTTTAAACGTGTTAATTAAAAAAGCTTATCGAAAAACAAGCTTAAGCTCAGCTAACATGATAAAATCATTAATAAAAAATAATAAGATTAAAGATGTTTTGGTAAGTAAGGAATTAATATGTTACTTGTATGAAGAAATAAATAAAAAGCAAAAACCATGTAAATCACTTGAGCGTTTAGCTATTCTTTTTCCGGATGGATTTTTATGTGCGCTTTATTTAAAAACTATTATGAGGTAAAAATGATGACAATAAAAAAGCCAAAATTACAACGTGAGTTAAAAAAAGGAAGAATAAATAATGATGTTTTTGAAGAAGGCATTTCCGACTTGAGTTTTGAAAATGAAAAAATCACTAAAAAAGTGAATGCCGATGAGATAAATGGATGCACTTTTAAAAACGTTGATTTTAGTGATTTTCCGCTTAATAATGTTTTCTTGATTGATTCGGTTTTTGAGTCGTGTGATTTGTCTGGTACCCAATTAAATGAGCGGATGATGTTAAGATGCGAGTTTATAAATTGTTCGTTTGTTGGCACGAACATAATTTCTTCGTCAGTAAAAGAAGTTAGCTTTAAAGATTGCAACATGAACTATTTAAACTTATCGTCAAAGATGAAAAACGTAACTTTTGAAGGATGTAACCTTCAGAATTCTAGGCTTATAGAAACCGAACTTAGTGGTGTTGTTTTTGATGATTGCGACTTTAAAAATTTAGAAATTTTTAAGACCAGTCTAAAGGGAATTGACTTATCAACTTGTAAGTTGAATAATATCTCATCAGATACATCAAGCTTTTTAGGCACAACAGTTTCCATGGAAGGAGCCTTTGAAATATGTAGAATATTAGGAATAAAAGTAAAGTTTTAGAAAGGAGAAACAAGATGAACGAAACGATTAGTAAAACAGAGGTTTTTAAGGTTGAAATAGATTATATAAAAAACGAAAGGTATAAGGAAAACATAAAAACGTTGGTTAACATTTTGCCGGATTATTTTTTTGAAGTTCCGGCTTCATCAACTGGTAAATATCATCCTTCTTTCGCGTTAGGACAAGGAGGACTTGTTAGGCACACCAAAGTTGCCGTTAGAATTGCAAAAGAGCTATTTAATGATGAAAGTGTATCAGGAGCTTACACGAATAACGAAAAGGACTTGATGATGATGGCTTTAATTATGCATGACGGATTAAAGTCTGGCCTTAAAAAAAGCCAGTACACCAACTTTGACCATCCGATTCTAGTTAGTAATTACATCAAAGAAAACAAAGATAAACTTACTTTAAAAGAAAACGAAATAATCTTTTTATGTAGTGTGATAGAAAGCCACATGGGACCCTGGAACACCAATAGTTATTCAAACGTTGTTTTACCAAAGCCAGAGTCTAGGTTCCAAAGATTTGTTCACATGTGTGATTACCTAGCGAGTCGCAAGTTTTTGGATGTTAAATTTGATAAAGATAATAACATAATAGATTAATACGTAAAATTACGTATTTTTTTATAATAAGTAGTTGACAATATGAACATATATTCATATAATATGAATGTATGAACGATTATTCATATAGAAAGAAGGATAATATGACGTTGTTAGATGAGGATAAAATAATAGATTTATCGGAATTATTTAAAATATTTGGAGATTCAACCAGGGTAAAGATAATAAACGTGCTTTTGGATAATGAGTTATGCGTTGGGGACATTTCGGATAGAATAGACGTAAGTCAATCCGCGGTATCTCATCAACTTAGAATACTAAAGGATTCTAAACTTGTTAAGTTTAGAAAAGAAGGAAACATGACATACTATTATTTAGCAGATGACCACGTTGAGAAAATATTTAAGATGGGATGTGAGCATATAAATGAAGCATAGATATAACATTAGTAACTTAGATTGTGCTAACTGTGCTAATAAAATAGAATGTGCCCTAAATAAAGATAAAAATATTAATAAGGCCGTTGTTAATTTTTCTAAGCTGTCAGTTATGGTTGATACTAACATGGATAAAGATGTTAAATCATACGTTCAAAAAATAATTGATAAAACAGAACCAGGAGTTAAGTTGTTAGATAAAAAAGAGTCTTTTGACATTAAGAAAAAGGTTTTGAAAGATGTTTTAAGATTAATTATAGGTATTGTTTTAGCTCTTCTTGGAACATATGTATTTAAAGGTGTAATATCAAATATACTAATAATATTAGGATACGTAGTACTTTTATTTAGGACCGCGTCTAACGCCACTAAATTACTTTTTAAATCCAAAACAATAGATGAAAACTTACTTGTTACAATATCTTGTGTTGGGGCTTATTTTACTAATAATATAAGTGAAGGTTTAATGGTTATCGTACTTTATGAAATAGGAAAAATACTAGAAGAAATAGCCGTTAACCGCTCAAGAAGTTCAATTAGTGATTTAATGGATATAAAGCCAGAATACGCTAATTTAAAGACCAATGAAGATACCATTAAAGTATCACCAGAAAAGGTGAAAAAAGGTGATGTAATACTAATTAAAAAGGGTGAGAAAGTGCCTTTAGATGGTATTGTAATAGAAGGTGATGCTAAACTTAATACCGCTGCTTTAACTGGAGAAAGTAATTTAAGAAAAGTAGGTGTTAACGATGAGGTATTAAGCGGAAGCGTAAACGAGGATGGACTTATTTTGCTTAAGGTAACAAGTGCTTATAATAATAGTACGGTAGCTAAAATCCTAAACTTAGTTGAAAGTGCAACCGACAGAAAAGCTAAAACAGAAACGTTTGTGTCTAAAGCAGCCAAAATATATACTCCGGTAGTCCTTATTCTTGCAATATTAATTGCGGTACTTTTACCAGTTTTATTTAACGTCTCTTTTAATGACGCAATTTATAGAGCGTTAGTATTCCTTGTAATATCTTGTCCTTGTGCGATTGCGATAAGCGTTCCTTTAAGTTATTTTTCAGGAATTGGAAGAGCAAGCAGGGATGGTATTTTAATAAAAGGAAGTGACTATTTAGATGCTTTAGGCCACGTAAAGAAAATAATATTTGATAAGACGGGTACTATTACAACCGGCAATGCAAGTGATTATAAATTAGATATATTGAATAAAGACTACAAAAAAGATGACGTAATAAACTATTATTTAAAGGCAGAAAAACTATCTAACCATCCAATAGCAGTATCAATTGTTAATATCTTTAATAAAAAAGTTAAAACAGATGATGTAGATGATTTTAAAGAAGTATCAGGTAAAGGGGTTTCTTGCACTATAAAAGATGATAAAGTAAAAATAGGTTCAAGTAAGTTTTGCAAAAGTAAAATAAATGACAACGGAATTTATCTAAGCGTAAATGATGAAATGGTTGCAAAACTAGAACTAGTTGATGGTGTTAAAACTGGAGCTAAAGAAGCTATTTCTAGTTTAAAGAAAAGTGGGGTAACCGTTAAAATGTTTACGGGTGACAATAAGGATGTTGCGCTTTCTATCGGAAAGAAAGTAGGTATTGATAACGCATTTTATGAATTATTGCCAGAAGATAAATATAACTTACTTGAAAAAGAAATAAAAGAAAATAACGTTGGCAAAACCGCGTTTGTTGGTGATGGCATTAACGATGCTCCGTCACTTGCCCTTGCAGACGTTGGAATATCAATGGGTGGTGTTGGTCAAGCAAGCGCAATAGAAGCATCAGACGTCGTTATAATGACTGATGAAATATCCAAGATAAATGACGGGATTAAAATATCCAAAAAAACAAATAAGATTATTAAGCAAAATTTAATCTTTGCAATAGGGATTAAAGTGTTGGTATTAATTCTTAGTGCCTTTGGGATAGCTTCTATGTGGCAAGCAGTTTTTGCAGATACTGGCGTAACCTTACTTACGATTTTAAATACGACTAGAATTCTTAAAAAATAATAAAATAAAATACATTCTTTATTGTATTATTACGTATAATATGATAGAATGTATTTGTTGCCTCCTTAGTTAAGTGGTATAACGCAGCCATGGTAAGGCTGAATTGTAAGTTCGATTCTTACAGGAGGCACCATAGGGAAATTAGTCGAACTAATCGGCTTTAATATATGAAGGTTAATTTCGGTTAACCTTTTTTATATGCCCGAAAGGAGCCCGATAGTTATGCAAATAATAAAGGAACAACTAGATATTGATGATGTGTTAGAAAAACGAATTAAAAACATACTTAAATTTCTCAATATCAAATCTAAAATTATTAAGGGCAATATTATTCACATTCCTAAAACTAACATTGCTTATATAGAACCACATAAGTTAGAAATAAAGGGGTAGGGAGAAAACTACAAGAAAAAGGTATTGAGGACACCAGAAGACTTGGCTATCAATATTTGTATTTAATTACGAATCATAAGAATTATTATGAAAAAATGGGTTGTTTTTTAGAAGAAGCTCCTTTAAATGATGGCAAATATATATAAATTTATCAGTATAAGTTATAATTTGTATAACTTTTTTCTTTTGCCCATACTAATATTCGGAGGAAAAAGATATGGAAAATAATTATAATGCAGTACCTAATATGATTAGTTGTAAAGATTTGAATTATCTAAGTGATATGATATAATGTATTTGAAAGGTAGGTATTGGAATGAGAAAAGTGTTAATGATTATTGGTGGAATCGTAGTTGGATTTATTGTATTATTTGTTGCTATATTTATAATTACTTCTGCAACTTCTAAAAAATTAGTATGTGAATCTGATGAAGGAAAAATAATTATTATGTATAATGATAAAACAATTACAGGATATACTTCAAATGGAGTGTCATATGATTTAGAAGGCCAAAAAGCATATGCGGAACAAATTGGCGTTGAAGCATATATTGAAGAATTTAGTAAATTATTTAGTTCCAAATCAACAGGAAATTGTAAAGTAGAGTAGCGAAATTAAGGATGAAATAATAGTTATTAAAGGAATGTGAGAAAAATATGAAGAAAATATTATTAAGTTTATTGGTTGTGGTTAGTATGTTTTGTTTGACTGCTTGTGATTCAAGTAGTGAGTCCGTTGATAATTTACTAACAGCACTTCAAGAAGAAAAAATAGTTGATACAGATTTAACATTAGTTGATAAAGTATCTAAAATTGGAACAACATTATTTTATTCACAAACTACTTATTATATTTATGAGAATAACAATAATGAATTAATTGCTATAAACTATGATACAGATATTTCATCAAAAAATGAATATGATTATTCAGTAGCAATATATTATGATGTATCTATTAATAATGTTGAATATCTTGATGATGATACCACACTAGAAAGTTATTACTCTTATCAAGATGGAAAAAAATCAGAATATAATAAATATAATTTAGAAGATAAAATAGAATATTTAGTTTATGAATCAAAACCATTATTTTCAAAAACTAAATATAAAATTAGAAAAGCAAATTAGATAAAATTTAAGGAGTTAAAAATGAGTGAAATATTAATAATTAAAATTGTATTTGGAATATTGTTATCAATTGGAACACTTGTATTATTTGTTTTGGCGTTTAAACTATTCTATAAATATTTAATACAAGAAAAAAGATGTACTTCAAAAGTTAAAGGCACAATAAAAAAATATACATTAGCAAGTCGTGGTGGTGAAAATAGTGGAGTTCATTTAACTATTGTATTTTATAATGTAAATGGTAAAGAATATAAAGTTATTGGTCCAGAATATAAAGCATATAAGATAATAACTAAAAGTAGTCCTCTAAATTCAAATAATACGGAATATAAAGAAGAAAATCAAGTTTTAAAAATTAATAGGACTACTAATTCTTTTGTGGGAATTTATCAAAATCCAATAGAAAAGTTATATCCAATTAATTCAGAAATTGATGTTTATTATGATCCTAATAAGCCCAAATTATCCTTTGTATTAAGATATTGCAATAAAAAATGGGTTTTTTATTTAACATTTTGTTCTGCACTGTTCGTTTTGATAATTGATTTATTGGTTTTATTAGTTTTATAAACTTAAAAGTTTATTTGCAAAAAATATAAAAAACTATAAATTTTATGCTTTTAAATTTAATATAATTAATGTATTTATTTTATATTTTAACATATAATAATTAAAAAAATTGACGTACGCTTAAGAGTACGTCATAATGTAACTCAGGTGAAGAAATACTAATAGCATAAACATAGCTAATGCTAAGCAAAATTTATTTCAATTGGTTTCTGATGTAAATAAAGGCTTTAATACAATAAATATTATTAATAATAAAGTAGAAAATATTATACTTTTATCAGGAAGTAATTGGAGAAATATCGAAGGAACTATTTATTTGAACTCTATACTTGGTTTTGTAGAATCTATTGATGAAGCTAAGAAAGAAGATAAAAGTAAATGTAGTGTTTATTAAAAGAGTGAAGAATAGTAGAACATAAAATAATATTTTTAAAATTAGCGTATAAATATAAGAGGTTTTTAAAATAATCTGGTCTTGCAGATAAAGCGAATAAATTGTTGGATTTTACTTCAATTAATATGGTATCAACTCCACCAACGTATGAAAGACTTAATGGAAATTTAATCAGCTGTTTTTCTATACAAATAAGCTATCTGCATAAATTAGTATACATGATAAACGAAAGTAAAAGAGATATGTTTATTTTAATAATGTGGACCCATTATGATAAGTTATAATAATTTCGTTTTTAAACGTATCTAACTCATTAATCATAGTAAATTAGTTTGACTAACTTGCTATATAAAAAAGGTTAACTAAAAATTAACCTTTTTATATTTTGACAATAGTTAATAGTTTTTAATAAGGATAAATAATTTTTATTTCGCTTTTATTATTTAAAATACAAATACTTAAATCCTATTTGTTTATATACGTAAGAGGCTCTAGGTAAGTCTAATATTCTTGCAAATATCAAATTATAAAGTTCATCAAACATAAAAATTCCAAATAAAGTAAAACTTAATATTAAGAAGTGTTTCTTTTTCATTTTTTTAGCTAGATAAAAGCAAAAAGGAACTAGTGCATATATTAATAAAAGACTAGATAAACCAAATACTAAAACGCTTCTTATGCAAACGTATCCATCGATATTACCGAAACTTAGTATTTCGTTTGTGTAATCCCAACATTTTACGTTCATGATGTTTTCCATGAACCATCCACCAACATACTCCAATATTCCGGTAGAAACAGCACTTACTAAAAAAACAAACAGGGGATTCTTTCTTTTTTTGAACGTAAGAAAAAATATGATGACAGCACCTATTGCGTAAATGTTTATCCATGGTAAAAAGTTGCCACCACGGTAATAAAACGTCGTCATTCCACTGTTAAAATAGTAAAATATAAACTCGTATAAAAATCCGAATATTCCTGATATTACAACTATTAAACATAATATTGCAGCCATCGTACTTTTATCAAAATGATATTCTTTATTTATGTATTTTTTAAACTTTTCTTTCATACTACCTACTTCCAATCTTAATATTATTTTATCAAAATATTGTAAAAAACAAAACATAAAATCTGTAGTATAATTAAATTAGTAAAGGAATTAGTTAAAATGAAAATATTAAATTACTTTAGCTATAACTCAGTTGTTATATTATCATTTTTTTTCGTGTCTTTGGTGGTGCTTATGCTGAATTACTTAACGAAGGGTAAAAGTAACTTGAAATTATTTTCTTCATACCGAAGTAGTATGTTAAATCCTCTTACTTACGTAAGACTATTTACCCATGTTTTGGGTCATGTTAACTGGAGTCATTTCGTGAATAATTTTTTATACATCTTGCTTATTGGTCCCATGGTGGAAGAAAAATATGGCAGCATAAACTTAATCATAATGATACTTATAACCGCGGGAGTAACTGGCGTTATAAACTCCTTATTTTCTAAAAAAAGAATATTAGGTGCCAGTGGGATAGTATTCATGCTTATTATTTTAAGTTCTTTTGTTAATATAGAAGCTGGAAAAATACCGGTAACTTTGGTTTTAATATGTGTTTTTTACGTCATAAATGAAATCATATCTGGTATTTTCAAAAAGGATGATGTATCCCACATGGGGCATATAACAGGAGCTTTCTGTGGTTTTGTTTTTGGCTACTTTATATTTTAAAAAATGAAAATAGATTTCTTATGATAAGTAAGAATGACGTGAATGATTTATTGAAAATTATAAAGCATTATATAACAAACAAAGGGTAAACTTATTATTTTTTTAATAAAAATAAAGTTTGATTTAAAAAACTATAAAGTTTATGTTATAATATAAACGTATGATATGAAGCATCAAGATTTAAAATAATAATTAAAATTAAGGAGGTAAACATGCTAGAAAAAGGAGATTTATTAACCTTAAGTGATGGGAATGATTATTTTGTTATTAATATGATTCAAGTTGAAGGAAAAAATTACGTTTATTTAGTTACAAAAGATGGAGTTTCGGGGGTTATGGTTTGCTTATTAGAAAACGATACATTAACCACTATAAATGATGAGAAAGTTCTTGAAGTATTATTAGAAAAATTTAAGAAACAATATGAGGTGGAAAATGAATGATGTGTTAAAAAATTATTCCCAAGAAGAAATAGAAGAACTTGCCACACAGCAGTTATTAGATAAAAAGTTAAAAATCGTAAAAATCAATAAAGAATACAAGAAGCATAATAGAAAGACCGTTTCAAAAGCAATCTTAAACGGTTCAATCGTGTTAATATGTGCTTGCATTGTATTAAATTCTAATCCCAATATATCAAATTTCGGAACCGAAGCCATGAAGGATATGCTTACTGATATCTCTCAATTTACTAACTTTTTTCCAAAGACTATGCCATTTGATATACTGGCCGCCTGTTATGTAAAGGCGTTTGAAGGACTAAATTACATCATAGATAAATTTGGAATGATGGGCGTTTTTTTAGCCTCCCAGTCGATTAGATTTATATTATCAACCGTGAGCGATACGATTAAAACATTAAGAATTAAAAAGGAATTGTTAGCATTAAAACGTATCAGTGAAAATAATAAAACTAGCAATCATATTAAATAGTATTAATTTTGGGTAGATTATAAAACAATCTAATATCCTTTTTAACGAAAGTTGAGTATTATTATTGTTAAAATTAATATAATTTAAGTGACTAATATGCTCATTAAAAAAACTGCTAATTTTTATATTGTTTGACAAAAAATGAAGAAAATTGTAAACTTATTTTATAAAGGATGTGATGGTATGTTTTGCGGTGAGTGTGGTGCGAAATGCAATAAAGATGATTTATTTTGTGGTGAGTGCGGAGCACCATTAAAAAAAGAAGAAAAAGAAAATAAAAGCGTCAAAAAAAGAAAGCCAATTAGTAAGAAAAATAAGCTTTTAATTACTATAATTACCATTTTAGTAATCGTACTAGTTGTGGTTATTGTAATTTTATCAAACGTTTCATCTCCTAAGTCCGTTGCTGAAAACTTCTTTAAGGCACTAGCTACTAACGACGGAAAGAAGATGTATCAGTATTTAAACATCGAAGATGATAATACTTTTACAAGTGAAAAAATATTTGAATCAATAATTAAAGCACAAGAAAAAGATGACAAAATAGAAAATTATGAAATAACTAACGTTACTTATGGAACCGGTAAACTTAGTGCGGACGTTACCATAACTTATACTACCAAAAATAGTAGTAACGAAAAAACCATGGTTTTATCACTAACCAAAGCTAAGGATAAAAAGTGGTTATTCTTCGATGATTGGAACGTTAATTTTAAGACCAATTCTTTAATCGTTGAGGATTTTAAAATATGGGTTCCTAAAAAATCTAAGGTTACTTTCGGAGGAATAAAGGTTAGTAATAAATATCTAGATAATTCTATGTCAACCAGTGAAAAGGATTGCTATGTTTTAAACCAAGTATTTGCTGCTAAAACAAACGTAGAAGTTAAGTTAGATGGTGGTTTCGTTATAAAGGATGAGGTCATTCCAAGTAGTTATCGTAATAGTTATACGGCTAGTGTGTCTTTGGATAGTGTTTCAGAAAAAGAACAAGAAAAAATTAAAGATGTTATATTAAAGGATTTAACTTCTGTTTACAATGGTGTTATTCAAAATAAAGGGTTTGAGGAAATTAAACAAACACTTAGCGCGGAAAATGAAACTAACGAGGTTAAAAATGCTTATGATGATTTATTAGAAGAGGTCATGGACTCATCTAATATACTTACGGCAATTAACTTTAATAAAGTCACTTTATCAAGTTTAAAATTAGATGACGAAGGTAACTTCAAGATTCGTTTTAAAGCTAACTATGCGTACAGTATAAAATATCAAGACTTTAGTGGTAACGAAATGACGAAGGATTCTTCTGATTATAGTTACATTGATTTTACCTATAACATCAAAGATGGTAATTATCATCTTGTTGATATAGATAATCTGGAAGATTATTTTTCTAGGTACTAAAAAGAAAGAAGGAGAGTGTTTATGGCAAAATTTTGTACCAAGTGTGGTAAACCATTAAAAGACGGAAAACCATGTGATTGTCAAAAAGACGTAAAAGAAACGGAAAAGAAAGAAGAAGTGGTTGCTAGCGTAACTGCCAAAAATTACCTTAATTTATTCTTAGAAATAGTTAAAGGAATTTTTATTAAACCAGCTGATACCATTAAAAAATATTCAGTTAAAGAAAATTTTATATTTGCTCTTATGGCAATATTATTAAATTCTGTTATTACTGGGGTATTTGTTTATTTTCTTCTAAAAGAAGGTTCAAGCATTGTTGCTTCACTAATGGGATATGGTTCTTTATTTGGAGCTAGTATAGACATATCATTCATGAAGGTATTACTTCAAATAACGTTATTTATGATAGTTGCTTTCTTGGTTTCAGCACTTATGATTTACGTTATGGCAGGAGCTTTATTTAAAGCTAAAACCGATGTTAAACAATGCATATCTTTGGTTGGCGTATGTTCTATTTTCACTTTAATAACTACCATAGTTGTAATAGTTTGTACGTTTATTTCAATTAAATTTGCTTTGATTTTACTAGTTATTGCGGGTGCTTTTTACTTAACCCACCTATATCAAGGAATAACTGACATTTCGGGATTAGATAAAAATAAATATGCTTACACTTTTATGGTACCAATTGTAGTTGCTTCTTTTGTTGTTCTTTACATCTTACCAAAGCTTTTGTTTTAATTAATTCGCCCATTTAAATGGGCTTTTTTGATCGACGTACACTATGGTATATAAAAATAAGTCTTAGTAAAGTATGAGCTAAGAAGGAGAGATTTAAATGGAAAAAAATAAATTAAAACTAAAACAATTACTAATCATTGCATGGGTTTTAAAACTTAATCCTATAACTTGTTTAGACATTGAACTTTTAGCCCAGGATTTTATTATAAATAACCCTAATTATGAATTATATGGGTTTAATTCCGAAAGAATGATATCAGAACAAGATGGTTACATAGAATTTAGTGGTCAAAACTTAAAGGAATTATTAGGTGAGATAGAAAGTACAACACGAAATGACATTATAAAATACGTTCAAAGTTTTGATTTTGATGATTTTATCCTTAGAAAGATAAAACATTATTATTCTGTTTATGAAGAATCTTTAAACAAAATCTTTTCTCAGAAAGAGATGGAAAAATTAAAGGGGTTAATTAATGAAGGTTACTTAAACGTAACTTATGATAATGATATTCCTTACTTGGATTATAAAGAAATATCATTATCAAATAAGGGAGAACTAAAGTTGTTTAAAAAAGATAATAAAAAAGAAATAGAAGATTTTACGACGATGCTAAAATTATTAAAATATGATGTTACTTTGTTAGATGATTTTTTGTTAACTCAAGATTTGAGTTTGCCAGCCTGGGCTATTTTAAACGTTAGTGACTTAGATAGATTTTGTAATTATTATGACCGCGCAAGTAAGGTTAATGAAGACCCTGTAGAAGTTTTAGCGAAGAAAAAAATATAAATATCAAGTGTTAAACTTAAGTTCTTTAATAGTGATATAAGTTATATAAGGAGTACGACATGAAGATTAATGAAAATTTTATTATGGATGATTATATAGTTGAAATGGCAAAACCATCTGAAATAGATGTTATTTTAAATGTATATAAAGAAAGAATAGACTGGTTTAAGAAAAATGAAATAATAATGTGGAACAAGTATTTAGAACATCATCCTAAAGAAGAATTTTTGAAAGCTATTTTGAATCAGACTTTCTTTGTGGTAAAAAAAGATGATGAAATTATCGCTTGCTTCGAACTTACTGATGAAAATAGGTTTTGGAGTAAGAATGATAGTAGGGCCTATTATGTTTATAAAATAGTTACAAAACCAGGAAATAAAGGAATCGCTAATATTATTTTTGATTTTTGTAAAGAAACTGCTATATTAAATAATAAAAATTACTTAAGGATAGACCATGTAAAACGTAATGAAAAATTAAATAACATATATGAAAATCATGGTTTTAAAATAATAGATAGTGGACAAGTTGACTACTATGAATTTAACCTAAGACAGTTATCTATAAAATAAGAGTGGTGGTGTTATCTTATGAGTAAAATAATTAGCGCTATTAAGCTTCATAGAAACGTAGTTGGATTAATGGGGTCTTTGTTAATAAACAATATTTTATATATGTTTATAAATACGTTTATGGTGGCTTACTTTATAACGCTAACAAATTATGACTATAAACTTATCTCGGTTTATTACGTATTATCATTTATTGGAATTTTAATTACTTTTTTATTACTTAGTAAAACCGTAAAGGATAAAAACAGTGTAATCTTGTTTAGAAGTGGCATAATATTTTATTGCTTCTATATATTGTTAATTGCGTTATTAAAAGAAAAGATTGTTAATTACTATGCTTTTTTAGGATTTTTTTATGGTGTTGTACAAGGACTTTTTTGGGTTGCAGGTCATACTTTAATTAATGAAAATACTAAAAACATGGAAAATAGCTTTATATCGGTCAAGTCGATTTTGAGCAAAATTTTAAGAGTGTTTTTTCCAATTATATTTGGAATCTCTATAGAACTTACTTCTTTTTCTTACATAGCAAAAATCGTAATATTTCTTTCTTTACTACAGTTTATTTTCTCACTTTTAATTAAAGAAGAAAAAACAAAATCAAAGCCTAAGTATGATCTTAAACGATATTTTAATTATATAAAGAATAATGATAAGTTTAAATTAGCATACAAAATAAGTGCTTGTGATGGAATTATTCACTATTTATTAGAAACACTAATTACGATTTTAATTGTTATGACGTTTAAAACGACGATAAGTCTTGGAGTAATAACAACGGTATTTTCTATATTATCAATTATTTCGGTTTATATTTTCCAGTATAAGTTAAAAAGCAATAAAAAAATATTATTAATTAGTGCTATTTCAATGGTTATAAGTTTATTCTTATTACTAATTGACATTGATAAGATAACCATAATAATATATAATTTTTGTAATAGTGTATTTTTAGTTACGTTAATGAATGCCGCTGAAACAAAAGGCTATGACATAATTCATGAGGATAAAAAAGTTGCTGACGATTATATTGTTGAGCATCAGGCAATATGGCAAATAGTATTAAACATATCAAGAATTATTGGTTATTTTGTTTTGTTTATCGCAAGTTTATTTAATAACATGTTAGTATTTAAATTTCTTTTAATATTAGTTACCATAATAATATTATATTATTCAAAATTAATGATGAAGTTTAAAAAATAAAAGTAAGTTTATTTTTTTGGGGGGTAAAATGGATAAAATAGAATTAAAAAGAATATTTTTAGAAAGAATAAAGCGGGAAGCATCTTATCAATGGATTTTAACTGATGATTTAATCAATGAAATTACGAAGGCGTATGCTGGTGAAAAAAAATTATGCAAGTATGATATCAAAACGTTTGACAATCCCTTTTCTATGGCTTTGGATTTTTATAACAAGTATTATCCATCATATTATAAAATAATAAGAGCTGGTTCAATCTTTGTTTTTCTTTTATGGTTTTTATACGACTTATTAGTAGGAGCATACGTAAGTTTAATAACTGACGTTATTTTAATTGTTTCAAACGCATTAGCGGTTTACAAGTTAGACATAAAAAATAAATCTTGAACAATATTATTACATTATGTTAAAATTTATTTAGGATGGTGATAATATGAAAGAAAAAACAGAAAGTGTTAGTAGTACTAAAAAAACTATAGTTACGATTATAATAGTAATCATTGCAATGCTTTTAGTGGCTTTAGTAGGTTTCTTATTATATATAAAAACGGTTTTTATAGGTGAAGATAGAGTAAAACAAATTATTATCAATGACATGAACGCTTTAGAAAGCAACGTATATTTTGAAAGCGTAGATTTGGAGCTCGATAAAAAACGTTATGACGTTGAATTATATTATAATAATAAAGAGTATGAATATAAGATTGATGCTAAGGAAGGCAAAATAATATTTACTGATTTCATGCGTGATTTAAGTAATAATGACGTAGGCGCTAGTTTGTCGTCAAAAAATACTTCTTCATCAAGTGAGATAAGTTTAGAAGATGCCATCAAAATAGTACTTGATGAGGCAAAATTAAACGAAAAAGACGTTAAATTTATAAAGAAGCAAAAAGAATATGATGATGGAGTAGCACTTTATGATATTGAATTTCATTATGAAGGATATGAATATGAGTACGAAGTTAATGCTTCAAATGGGAAAATAATTGATTTACAAAAAGAATCTTTGTATAGATAGGAAAAATAATTATGAAAAAGGTTTATGATAACGCTATGATTCTTGCATATTATCTGAATTGGGGCATGGTAAAGGGCAACAATGGTGATGTCATGAGATGAATTGATGGCATACGTGATGAGGTATATTAATTTAAAATAAAAGTGGTTATTAAACTACTTTTTATTTAGCGTTTACAAAAACATTTGTTCGTGTTAAAATTTATTTAGAAAGTAAAAGAGGTATTATTATGTATTCATACATTAAAGGAACTATAGAAGAAATCGGAAGTAACTATATAGTAGTTGATAATTCGGGAATAGGATACTTAATTTATGTTGCTAACCCTTATTCTTATGCTGCCGGAAGAGAAGTAATAGTTTATGTTTATCAGCAAGTAAGGGAAGATGAAAACACTTTGTATGGTTTTAAAAGTAAGGAAGAAAAGGAATTATTTTTAAAGCTTACCAGCGTAAAGGGTTTAGGCTGTAAAATGGCGCTTCCGATGCTTTCTGGTGATAATAAAGACGAAATATACGCTGCAATTGATTCTGGAAACGTTAACTACTTAAAGAAATTTCCTAAGATAGGTGATAAGGTTGCAAGGCAAATTATCCTTGATTTAAAAGGGAAACTAGCTACTAGTGAAAATGATAATAAAAAAGATTTTACCGCCCTTACTGATACCTTAAAATCATTAGGATATAAACCGGCGGACATTAAGAGGATATTACCTAACATAGATGATGGTAAGAACTTAGAAGCTCAAGTTAAAGATGCTTTAAAATTACTTTTAAAATAATATAAGATAAGGAGAAAGATAATGGATAAACGTTTGATTACGGCTGATAAACTAAAGGAAGATGGTTTTGAGGAAACGATTAGACCCCAAACCATTGAGGAGTATATCGGACAAAAGGACATAAAAGAAAACATAAAAATCTTTATGGAAGCTGCTAAAATGCGTGGTGAAGCATTGGATCACGTTTTGTTATATGGTCCTCCCGGGCTTGGTAAAACGACGCTTTCATACGTAATAGCCAATGAAATGAACGCTGGAATTAAAACTGCTTCTGGTCCAACGATTGAGAAATCAGGAGATTTAGCAGCCATTTTATCATCATTAGAAGAAGGTGACGTTTTATTCATTGATGAAATACACCGTATTCCAAGGTTTGTTGAAGAAATTCTATATTCAGCAATGGAAGATTTTACCTTGGACATTATTGTTGGTGGAGAAGGCTCTAATCGTAACTTAAGAATAGATTTACCTCACTTTACTTTAATTGGTGCAACAACAAGAGCTGGGGATTTATCAGCGCCTCTTCGTGACCGTTTTGGAATCGTCTCTAAGCTTAATTATTATACAGAAGAAGAAATTACTCAAATAATAAAAAGAAGTGCTAGGGTACTTAATTTGATAATTGAAGATGATGCGGCAAAAGAACTGGCTAATAGATGCCGAAGAACGCCTAGAATTGCCAATCGTTTACTTAAAAGAGTTAGTGACTTTGCCCTTGTTAAAGGAGATGGAACTATTACTCTTGACATAACTAAGTACGCGCTTGACTCATTAAAGGTTGATAAACTTGGATTAGATGAAGTGGATTATGAACTTTTGAAAACAATTATTTACAAATTTAATGGTGGTCCAGTTGGCGTAGAAGCGGTTGCGGCCGCAATTGGAGAGGAAGTATCAACGATAGAAGACGTTTGCGAGCCTTACTTACTTCAAATTGGATACTTAAAAAGAACGCCAAGAGGAAGGGTGGTAACGGACCTTGCCTACCAACACTTAAACATCAAAAAAGAAAATAAGAACTAAAAAAGAAACTTTTATTTCGGAAGTTTCTTTTTAATTAGTTGCTATTTTATATAAAATGAACTATAATAATTTTTATCAATCCACGTATGTTTGGAGGCTAAAAATGAAAACTGATGATTTTGATTATTACTTACCTAAAGAGTTAATTGCACAAACGCCGCTTGAAAAAAGAGATACATCAAGAATGATGGTATTAGATAAATTAACAGGAAAAACCGAAGATAAAACTTTTACTGATTTAATTGATTATTTAAATCCTGGAGACACTTTAGTTTTGAATGATACCAAGGTTTTGCCAGCAAGACTAATTGGACATAAACCTGATACTGGTGCGGTAATTGAAGTTTTAATGCTTAAAGAATTGGAAAAAGATACTTGGGAATGTTTAACAAGACCGGCAAAAAGGATTCATGTTGGTAGCATTGTTTCCTTTTCGGATAAATTAAAAGCAGAATGCATAGAAGTTAAAAATGATGGACTTAGGGTGTACAAGTTTATATACGAGGGGATTTTTCTTGAAATATTAGAAGAATTAGGACAAATGCCTTTACCGCCATACATAACAGAAAAGCTAAGTGATAAAGATAGATACCAAACGGTTTATGCAAAAAACTTAGGAAGTGCTGCCGCACCAACAGCTGGTCTTCATTTTACTGAAGAATACTTAGAAAAAATAAAAAATAAGAAAATTAACGTTGTTTTTATAACTTTACACGTTGGTTTAGGAACGTTTAGACCGGTTGTTGTTGAGGACGTAAGCAAACATGAGATGCATGAAGAATATTATGAGATGAGTCAAGATGTGGCAGAATTACTTAATAAAACTAAAGAAAATGGAAAAAGAATAATTGCGGTTGGCACAACAAGTGTTAGAACGTTAGAAACAATCGCAGATGACAATGGTGTATTTAAAGCTCAAAGCGGAACAACTAAGATATTTATTTATCCTGGATATAAATTTAAAGCCGTAGATGCTTTATTAACTAACTTTCATCTTCCAAAATCAACATTAATAATGCTTATTAGTGCTTTGGCAGGAAAAGATAACGTACTTAAGGCATATAATCATGCGGTAGAAGAAAAATATCGTTTCTTCTCGTTTGGTGATTGCATGTTTATAAAATAGGAGGAAATTAAAAATGAACAAAACTTTAGTAAGACTTTATGATGAGGCTGGTATTAATCCGGATAACTTAAAAGATTTAGAAAATGCTATTTTAATTAATGAGCAAACGACTCAAGCTTTAAAAGAGAAAATGAATAATAATTTTTATACTTATTTTTTAACGATGGCTTATAATTGTGAACTTATTAGCAATGAAGAATATGAATACTTTAATGGTGCTAAAGAAGATGAAATATACGGTGGTTTACTTGGAATATTAAGTTCTAAAAAGTTTAGTGCTAATGCATCTTTGCCTGATGGTGAAAATTCATCTGAGTCTTTAATTGACATATTTATTAATGAATTGCGTATTTTAGAAAGTACAAGAAAGAAAAAAACAAGCGAAAAACGTTTAAGAGAATTAGAAAGTAAATTAATATTATACAAAGAGTTGCACCAAGTTAAAAAAGAAAATAAAGTTTTGCGTAAAAGAAGAAAGTATTTAATGAGTAAAAGTAAAAATGATAATTAGTCTTTTGATGGCTAATTATTTTTTTATGTGATATAATTTTTCTGGTGATTTAAATGGGAAAAATTAAATACGAATTAATTAAAAATAATAATGGCAACGAAAATGTAAGGTTAGGACGACTAATAACTAATCATGGAACATTTGAAACACCTTTGTTCATGCCGGTTGGAACGCTCGCTAACGTTAAGACTTTAACGCCAGAAGAGTTAAAGGCTTGTGGTAGCGCCGTTGTATTATCCAATACTTATCATTTATGGTTAAGGCCTGGGGAAGACGTGGTAAATAAAGCTGGTGGTCTTAATAAGTTCATGAACTATGATGGACCTACTTTGACTGATTCAGGTGGTTTTCAGGTGTTTTCACTTGCGAAACCTAAAGACATTAGTGAAGAGGGAGTTAAGTTTAAAAGTCATATAGATGGTGCTAATCTTTTTCTTACTCCAGAAAAATCAATTGAAATTCAAAATAAGTTAGATTCTGATATTGCAATGAGCTTTGATGAGTGCGCTCCTTATCCTGCTTCAAGAAGTTACATTGAAAATTCCATGAGAAGAACATTACGTTGGGCAAAAAGAGGAAAAAATGTTTTTAATAACGAAAATCAATCTTTATTTGGAATTGTTCAAGGCGGGGAATTTGAGGATTTAAGAAAAGAAAGCGCTTTAGAAACGGTAAGAATCGGATTTGATGGTTATTCAATTGGTGGAACGAGCGTTGGGGAACCAAAAGATGTTATGTATAACATGATAAGTTATGCAACTAAGTATTTACCAAAAGATAAGCCAAGGTACTTAATGGGAGTAGGAGATCCGATTGATATTTTAGAAGGCGTATCAAGGGGAATAGACATGTTTGACTGTGTTTTGCCAACCAGGATAGCAAGACACGGTAACGCTTTTACTAAACACGGAAAGATGAATATTAAAAACGCAAAGTATAGGATGGATTTTACCCCGATAGAAGACGATTGTGACTGCTATACATGTAAAAATTATACTAAGGCCTACGTAAGACATTTAATAACTTCAAAAGAAGTATTAGGCGGAAGATTACTTTCAATTCATAATATAAGGTTTTTAATAAGATTAACGGAAAACATAAGAAAAGCAATTAAAAATGATTGCTTTGATGAGTTCAAAAATGAATTTATAAAAGAATACAAAAATAAACACTAGTCGGTGTTTATTTCATTTTGCATGTTTTTTCCCGTAATGGCACCTAAAAGACTGAAACCAAGAAGAACCAGGTAATAAATTAGACTGTTAACATTAAATTGAGATTTAAAGATGACTAAAGAGGCAAAGAGCATAACTACGAACCAGGCCCCAAAATAAGCCAATCCCGTTATTAATCCTTTTTGTTTTAATTCTTTGGCAAGTGTTAAAGAGCCAGCAAAGATGGCTGAAATGCTAATTAGATAAAGTAGTATCATGTTAAATTTATCACTAGTAATGTTAAAGTAATAAAAAATACTCGATATTAAACATCCCACTAAAATAATTCCTAACGTAAGACCACAAGGAAGCAAGTATTTTTTCATTTTGATCACCTCTAATAAAATATATTAATTGTATATAAAAATATGATTGATAACATAATATTAACGGTGATTACATGGACTATATAACAATTATTGTAAAAACGTTTTTTATTTACTTGTTGGTGGCTTTTATATTTAGAATCATGGGAAAAAGGGAAGTTGGACAACTTGGAACTTTTGACCTTGTTGTATTTATATTAATAGCAGAACTAATAGCAATGGGAATCGAACACGAAACTAATTTTATTTACCATTTAATTCCGGTTGCAATATTAGTGCTACTTCAAATATTAATATCTAAAGTTTCACTCAAAAGTAATAAATTTAGAAGGTTTATTGATGGTAAACCAGTAATTATAATAAAAAAAGGAATAATAAACTTTAAAAACATGGTTGAGCAAAGGTATACTTTAGATGACCTTCTATTACAATTAAGAGAAAAAGACATAAGAAGTATTGATGAGGTAGATTACGCAATATTAGAAATAAATGGTAAATTATCGGTGTTTAAAAAGGATGATAAAAAAGATAAAGATACGTATCCTTTACCTATAATTTTAGATGGGGTTGTTCAATTTGAGAATTTATATAGCATAAACAAGAGTAAAAAATGGTTGTTAAACATTTTGCTTGATAAAAAAATAAAGGCAGAAGATGTTTTTTATGCTTTTAACAAAGGAAAAGAATTGTACATAATAAAAAAAGATGAAATAAGTGAAAATTCCGAAAAATAAACTAAAAAATGACAAGTAGGAAGAACGCTTGTTTTTTATTTTCTACAAATAGTAAAAAAACATTACCGGGGCAACGTGATGTTATAGACATGTAATAGTAAAATAATGGAAAATTAAGGTCATGAGCACGTGCGATAATAGAACTGGGAAAGATATTTATCAAGAGTTTTTAGACAACCCATCACTGGTACCTTTTCTTTTATGGCAATAAAATTGTAAAAGGCCCTGAACTTTCAGGCCCTTTTACATGTCCTTTAAAATATTTTTTTATTCTTTCTTGTTTTTTCTCTATAATTATTATAAAATTATTTTAGATATAGAGAAAATTAAGAAAGGGGCATTTCAGAATATTATGGATAAGAAAAATGATAACGTTGAAAAAGCCATTGACGATATATTTGGGTCTGATTTTCTAGAAATAAACGTTGATCAACAAAATACCGTGCTAGAAGATAATAATGGTGAAGTTTACGTAGATAAAGACAATGATGATGGTTTAGCAAAATCGCCAGTTTCTGTTCCTTTTGAAGAACAAGCGCATGAACCGAGCGAGGAATTTAAGAATATTTTTGATAGTAATGATGATTTTTACTTTTCTGAATCAAAAAAAGAAGACCATGAGATAGATACATCTAATGATTATGCTTCTCATCAAGATGATGAACCATCCAGTGATTCTGGCAAACAAAATAAAACTAATGTTAAAATGGTTATTTTTTTCATCGTAAGCATACTTGGGTGTGCCTTTCTTGTGATAGCGATATTTACTTTTTATATTAAGAATGAAAAAACCGTTGTGTGTAAGTATGGGGCTGAAGATGCTGGTTATACAATAACTGATCAGTATAAGATAACCCATACTAATAGTAAGATTAAGTACGTTGAAGCAGTATATAAATACACCGCAAAAGAAGAAGAGTATAAAACTCAAATACAATATATTAGAGAGGAAAAATTACCGGTAATATTAAATTCAAACGGAATGCCTGGTTTTACTTATTTATATGATCAAAGTGATGATTATTTTAAAGTGTCAAGTTATTTAGACTTTGATTTGTTTGATTATGATAAGATAGATAAAAATGATAATTCAGCAACGCCAATAAGTTACATAACGATTAATTCTAAAACCAATCTTTCTTCTTTGACAAGCGAACTTGAAGAAAAAGGGTACACTTGTGAAGTTGAATAATTTAATGATTATAAATTAAAAATATGATATAATAACAAAACGAAGGAGGTTTTCATCATGGAAATGGTAGAAGAACAGCAAAAGGTAAGAAAGGAAAAATTAGATCGTTTAATTGAATTAGGAGTTAACGTACATCCTGATAAATACGTTAAGACCCACACTTTAAAAGAGGCGCACGAGCTTCCTGATGGGACTAAAGACGTGTCCATCGCTGGAAGGGTGATGCTTAAAAGGAAAATGGGAAAAATAAGTTTCTGGGAAATTCGTGACATTGAAGGAAAAATGCAGTTGTGTCTAAAAAGAGATGAGTTGGGTGAAGAACTATATACCCAAATAAACCAAACGACTGATACCGGGGATTTTGTTGGGGTATCCGGAGAAATTTTCACGACCCAGACAGGAGAAAAAACTTTAAGGGTTAAAACGTTTACCTTCTTAGGTAAAGCACTTCGGGTTTTACCAGATAAGTTTCATGGACTAGAGGACCAAGAAATGATATACCGTGAAAGACACCTTGATTTAATCACTAATGATGATGCTAAAAAAAGGTTTTTGTTGCGTTTTAAATTCATAAGACTATTAAGAAATTATTTGGATTCTCACGGTTTTATCGAAGTTGAGACGCCCGTTTTACAAAACAAAGCATCAGGTGCAACGGCAAGACCATTCATAACTCATCATAACGCTTTAGACATTGATATGTACTTAAGAATATCACCTGAGTTAACGTTAAAAAAGCTTATCATTGGGGGATTTGAACACATATATGAAATCGCTCGTGACTTTAGAAACGAAGGAGTAAGTCCTAATCACTTACAAGACTTTACCATGGTAGAAGGCTATAGTGCCTATTGGAATTACGAAGATAACATGAAGTTTTTAAAAGATATGGTACAAACTATAATCAAAGAATTATATGGAACTTTAAAGGTTGAAATAGGTGATAAAACCGTTGATTTTGGTGGTGATTGGGAAATTATTTCCTTTAAGGACTTGTTGCTGAAGGATTCCGGGATTGACGTTGATAAGTTTGAAACCGCTAAAGAATTATTAGATGAAATAAAAAGCAAGGGTATAAAACTTGATGCCGAAAACCTAGAACAATTAGGAAGAGGAAACCTTATTGACCAGTTATATAAGAAAGTAAGTAGACCAAATATTTTAGGTCCTGTATATTTAATTAAGCACCCAATTGATTTATCACCACTTGCGCGTGCTAACGACGAAGATTCGAATTTAACTGACCGTTTTCAGTTAATCGTAAATGGTCAGGAAATAATTAATGGATACTCTGAATTAGTTGATCCTATTGAGCAGGAAAAAAGGCTTCTTGAACAAAGTAAGCTTAAGGAAAATGGTGATGAAGAGGCAATGGACATTGATTATGAATACATAAAAGCAATGCAATACGGAATGCCACCAATATCAGGTTGGGGAATGGGAATTGATCGTTTCATTCAGTTTTTAACTAACTCTAGCAACATAAAAGACGTTGTTTTATATCCTATTTTAAGACCGGAAATAGATAATCCTAACAAGGCCAAAGAAAAAGAATAATTCTTTTTATAAGAGTTATTCTTTTTATATAAAATCATTTAAAAATGTTAATAATATTTATATGAAATAAAAAATATGTTATTATATTATAGTAGGAGGGATACTTAGTGGATAACAAAGAGGAAAAAGAAAAGCAAGAAAAAGATAATCCCAAATTTGAGCAGGAACCAGATAATGTTACTAGAGAAATTAACCTAGATGATTTGTATGATGGTGCCGTTAATAATACGGTGGTAATAGACCCAGTAACCAATGATGAAGTTTTACTTAAGGCTAAGAAACCAAATTATACGTTCATAGGTGTTATAATCGCGGTTATTATTTTGTTATTGTTATACTTTTTTACTAATAAAACCGATTTAGGAAGAACGACAAAAGACGTGGCGCCAAAAACTACTACAACGGTTAACAAAACAGAAGAAGAAAGCCTAAATGGCACTTTAAACTGTTCATACTCATCTAAGAGTGATGCTGAAACACAAGAAGTTACTTACGTTGCGAATTACGCAAATGATTTTATCACTAAAAGTACTTTTAATTACGTAGTGGTTTCAAACACTGATACTTCTTCTGCCGTAGTAGAGAGTTTAACTAACCAGTATGAAAATTTCTTTATTGATAATGCTTCGGTATTTGGAAATAACGTTACGTTTGATAAAAATGAAAAAGGCTTTACTTTTAACGTCGTTACTTATTATGATAAAGCTGACTTTGATCAAATCATAATAAATGAAGGTCAAACGGTACTATACGTCAAGCCTTCATCTGGGGACACTAAAGAAAACATTCAAAAATTATACACGGATAAGGGATTTACCTGTAACATATCAGATTAAATTCAAAAAAAGCGGGTGGTAAAATGAAAAAAGAAAAAGATATTATTGAAAAAGAAGAACTCGAAAGAAGACAAAAAACGCTAAGAGTATTAAAAACCATCATGGTGGTTATTGACGTTATTGCGATATTAGTGCTAATTATGCAAATAATGATTAAGGACGTTGCTTATTATTCTTACGTCATACTAATAATATGTAACGTAATTACGTTTTTGGCAAAGCCTTCATATAAGTGAGCTATAAGATACTTATAGCTTTTTATTTAGATTTTTTAGAATCGTAAAAATCATAAGACCAGTTGTTACCAGGACTCCTGATATCATTGCGTATATAAGAGCGTTCATGCCGAATCCTAATAATCCAAAAGATATTAATACTACGTATTTTATTATTAATGAAGTAACCGAGATACCAAGTAGATTACTGGTTTTATCCATTGCTTGCATCGCAACTGATAAGGTTGGCTGCATGTATAAAAGAAGGAAAAAAGGCCCTATTAGATATATGTAATTAACCCCTACGTTAATGTTATATATTAAGGTTAATATTTTTTCTGGAAATAGCATTATTACCGTAAGACAAATGAGGCCAACGAATAATGATAAGAACATTAATTTTAACAATTTAGCATTAAACTCTTTATATTTTTTATTAGTGTATGCTTTGGTTATGTTTGGGAGTAAAGCAGAGGCGATGGACATGGAAAAAAATGACGGAATTGAAAGAAGTGGCGTTATGTAAGAATTTATGATTCCGTATTCTGTTGTTATGTAGTTAGTATCAAATCCAGTTTTTAAAAGAACGTTAGTTAATATTATTGGTTCTAAGAAAAAACCCAAAGATGAGATTAATCTTACCGAAGTAGTGGGTAATGATATGTTTAATATTTCTTTAATTATTTGTACGTTAAAGTTTCCTTTTTCTTTTTTTATATAGCTTTTTTTTATACTTTTTTGCATGATAATGATACTTACTACTTCGGTTATAACGTTAAATAATATTATTGTTATAATTGCTATTACAGAACCTTTTAGGACCGCGTACGGAAGTACCATAATAATTAATACTATTTTTATTATTTCCTCGGTAACGTTGGTTACTGATGCCGGGAGCATGTTTTCCTTGCCATGTAAAAAACCTCTTTGGACACTTGAAACCATGATAAAGGGAATTATTATCGTAATTGATAAAAACGCTTTCCATAACTCTTTAGCGTGAAGTAAGCTAGCGGTTAATTTACAACTTAAAATTACTAGTATAATTAATATAATATTTATTATGGCACCTAGAACATAGGCGTTTTTTAAAAGGTCAGCATTTTTGTGTTTGCCCTCGGCGCTTAGTTTACTAATTGATATTGGAAAACTAAACTGGGTTAAGGTTATTATAAGCATCAAAGTAGGCGTAATTAAAGTGTATAATCCAACGATGTTAACGCCCGCAATCCTTGTGTATACAATTTTTCCTACCATTCCAATTACTTTGGCAATTCCGCCTGATATTAAAAGAATAAGAATGTTTTTAAGTAATACGTTGTTTTTTAATTTGGTCATAGTAAATTATATGGAAAACATCCTATTTTTTTTACCAGATAACCAAATTAAGTTTTAAGAATTTTATATTATTTTTTTATTAAAGAGGAGTGGTTATAAAAAGGATGCGTAATAATTAAAATGAGTGCAACATCGGGCATTGATGTCACCATTTTGGATGTTATTTCGAGTGGCGAATTTTCAAGTGGCTACTTTTCTGATACTGACAACTACGCTGGCGTCCTTCTGGTTATAACTATTAGTAAATCCGAGTTATAATATTTTTAAAGATTTATATATAAAAAGCTACTTGACGTAGTTTTTTCTTTGCTTTTAATAAACATATGTTATATAATATAAAATGTTGGAATAATGATAAACGTCATTATAATATGTAATAAAGGATGGTAAGAATGAAAAAGAATTTTGCAAAAAGATTATTGATATTTTTACTAGTGTTAATAATTTTTAGTTTGGTGTACATACCACTTTTTAAAGACATGAAGTTTGGTCTTGATTTAAAGGGTGGTTTTGAAGTTTTATACCAAGTTAAAAGAAGTGATGGTAAAAACTTAACCAATGATGATTTGAATAGTACTTATGATGTTTTAAAAAGAAACGTTGACTCTTTAGGGGTTACGGAACCCGAAATTACGATTGAGGGTGATGACCGCATCCGGGTAAAATTAGCCGGGGTAACGGACATAGAAGAGGCTAGAAAAGCGTTATCGAGCGTGGCTAACGTGTCTTTCCGTGATGTTAATGATAACCTTTTAATGGATTCTAGCGTTATTAAAGGAGCCAGACTTTCATATGATGAAAGTGGAAAACCCGCGATATCTTTACAGGTTGCTGATAAAGAAAAGTTTTTGGAAGCAACAACAAAAGTTAGCCAAATGACAAATAACGAGAACGTTATGGTTATTTGGTATAACTTTGAGTCCGGGGTAAACTCATACGCTAAGGATAAAGATACTTGTGGTATGGAAAGTAGTGTTTGCTTATCTGCTGCTACCGTTTCACAAGGATTCTCTTCGGACGTTATTATAACTGGTAACTTTGAAAAAGAAGAAGCAGAAGCTCTTGCCACCAGTATTAACGCTGGTTCAATTTCAACTAAATTAACCGAAATATCATCACAAAACGTTGATGCCTCTTACGGTGAGGGGGTTCTTGTCAAAACGTTTGTAGCGGGATTAGCCGGAATGCTTTTGGTTATTATATTCATGACGGCATTATATAAATTCGCTGGTTTTATATCAGGACTTAATTTGTTTTTCTACATGTTACTTGTAATGGGCGTTTTCTGGCTTGTAGGTGGCGTTTTAAGCTTGCCTGGCATCGCGGCTTTGGTTTTAGGAATTGGTATGGCGGTTGACTCATGCGTTATAACTAACGAAAGAATCAAAGAAGAATTAAGGCAAGGTAAAAGTTTAACGACCGCTTACGAAAATGGCAACAAGGAGTCATGGAGTAGTATATTCGATGCTAACGCAACTACTTTAATCGTTGCAATCGTATTATTTATTTTTGGAGAAAGCTCGGTTAAAGGTTTTGCAACGATGCTAATCATAACGATATTTGCAACGATGTTTGTAATGGTATTTGTTAATCGTCTTGTCCTTAAAGGATTTGTTAAAACTAAATTTTTTGAGAAAAAACCTAATTCTTTTGTAAGGTACGAAAAAAAGACAAAAAATATAAAAATAAATTCAATTGGGTTAATTAAAAAATGTTTTACCATAACCTTAATATACTTAGTTTTAGGTGGCATATATTTAGGCATTAATGGTTTTAACTTAGGAATTGACTTTAGGGCGGGTTCTGATGTTACGATAAAGGCTAATAATATTTCTGAAGCCGAAATAAAAAAAGATTTTGATAAGTTAGGCTATGAGGTTGTTTCGGTAAATAAGCAGGAGAATGACGAAACGTACGTAATGTTAAATACCGAGCTTAAAGAAGACGAAATAAACGAGGTAAATAATTATTTTGAAAGTAATTATAACGCCACGACCGAGATAAACGTTGTAACGAACGTTGTTAAACAAGACTTGATTAAAAACGCCATATATTCGGTTATAATCGCCATGATTGCAATCATAATATACATTTCGTTTAGGTTTAAGTTTACTTATGCAATATCATCAATCGTTGCTTTGATTCATGACGTGTTATTCGTTATGATAATGTTCTCTTTATTTAACATTGAAGTTAACGTTATTTTTATTGCGGCAATACTAACGATTGTTGGTTACTCGATAAATAACACGATTGTGGTCTTTGATAGGATAAGAGAAAACTTGAGTAAAACAAAAGGAAAGATAACCAGGGAAACCTTAAAGGAAGTAGTAAACGATAGTATTTCTGGCACTTTTACAAGGTCTATTTATACTACGGTTACCACTTTAATACCAGTTATTTGTTTAATATCACTTGGTTCAAAAGGAATATTACCATTTAACCTTGCGATGATATTTGGCCTTGTTGCCGGATGTTATTCATCGGTTTTATTAGCAGGACAAATGTGGTATTTAATAGAATCAAGAAAACTTAAGAAAAAATAATTTAGGAGTGATATAAATGAAGCAGAAGGAAGAGGCTTATACGCTAGATGATTTGTTGAACAAGGCCAAAACGTACATAAAAAACGATGAGGACATAGATTTAATAAAAAGAGCTTATGCCTTTGCTTCTAAGGCCCATGCTGGGCAAACAAGGTTAACGGGTGATGATTATATGCTTCACCCTTTAAACGTTGCAATGATACTAACGGAAATATACGCGGATGCACAAACGCTTGCAACGGCGTTGTTGCATGACGTCATTAATTTTTCGAACGTATCAATCGAATTAGTAGAAAAAGAGTTTGGCAAGGAAATAAAAGAATTAGTGGACGGAATATCCAAGATTAACCGTTTAAGTTTATCCGCTGAAAGTGAAGCGTCCGCGGCGTATTATAAAAAAATATTAGTTGGTTTGTCCGGTGACGTTAGAATAATAATTCTTAAGATTGCCGATAGACTTCACAACATGAGGACTTTATGGGCCATTCCTTTGAACAAAAGAAAGGAAAAAGCTAAGGAAACCCTTGAAATACTCGTTCCAATTGCACACCGTCTTGGAATAAACCACATTAAAAGTGAATTAGAGGATTTGTGTTTAAAATACTGGAAACCTGACGTTTATAATGATATTTTGGAAAAGCTTAGTGAATCAAGGCAAGAGCTTGATTTGTCGGTTGATGAAATGATGCAAAACGTCTCTAAGATATTAACCGATAATAACATTCCTCACGAAATGAAGGGAAGAACGAAAAGTGTTTATAGCATTTATAATAAGCTTCAAAAAGGTAAGACCTTTAATCAGATATATGACATTTTGGCCCTTAGGTTTTTGGTTAATACGGAAGCCGAGTGTTATTTAGCCCTTGGACTTATTCACGCCAAATACAAACCCGTTCCAAAGCGTTTTAAGGATTATATCGCAAGGCCAAAAGCTAATGGGTACCAATCTTTACACACAACCGTTTTTGGGGCGAACGGAAAGCTTTTTGAAATTCAAATAAGGACTCATGAAATGGATAAGGTGGCTGAATATGGTTTTGCCTCACACTGGTCATATAAAGAACACGGAGTTAATAAAACCAACATGATGGAGCAGAAGCTAAAATCATTTAGGTCAATAATCGAGTTAAATGAACAACAAGTTGATAAAGACGAGTACGTAGATACCGTTAAAAACGAAGTATTTAATGATAATAATATCTATGTTTATACGCCTAAAGGAGACGTTTTTGAGCTTCCTCTTGGCTCTACTCCGGTAGATTTTGCTTACCGGGTTCATACTTCGGTTGGACACCAAATGGTAGGAGCCATCGTAAACAATAACATTGTTCCTTTAGATTACAAGCTAAAAGATGGTGACATTGTTAAAATAAACACTAATAAAAATAGTAAAGGCCCTTCCCTAGAGTGGGTTAACATTGCTTATACTACCAGCGCAAAAAACAAAATAAAGGCCTTCTTTAGCAAGATAGATAAGGAACAAACAATCGCCCAAGGAAAAGAACAGCTAATGAAAACCATTAGAAGAAAAAAACTATCATCCAATGATATTTTAGATGATAAAAAACTTTCTGGTGCGTTTGATGAATTAGGTGTAAACAGTGAAAATGATTTATATTATGAAATAGGAGTGGGAAAGTTAAACCCAACGTTTGTTATAAAAACCATATTAGGAGAAAAAGACGAAGAAAAACGAATCATTGATAAAGTTTTAAAGTATAGTTCTAGGTCGATGGACGCATCGGGGGATATTATTATTGACGGAATGAACGACCTTAAAGTATCTTTAGCAGGATGCTGCATGCCGATTATGGGTGATGATATCGTAGGTTATATTTCTAAAGGAAACGGAATTACCATTCACCGGAAAAATTGTTATAACATATGTGACGTTGAAGAACGAATCATTGATGCTAGCTGGAACCATAATGCCTCAAAAAAATACGTTACTAACGTCTTAATATACGTCGAGAAAAAACCTAATTTATTACTTGATATCATTTCTAAGACCACTTCCATGAACGTTGGGGTAAAAAGCGTTAATACCATTGCAAACGTTGATTATGACGTGTTGGATTTAAACGTTTTAGTAGAAAACAAAGAGATGCTTGATAAGTATATCTCGATAATTGGACAATTGCCGTACGTAACTTCAGTAGAAAGAGGTAATAAGTAATGAGAGTGGTGGTACAAAGAAGTCTTTTAAGCAGTGTTAAGGCCGATGGTAATTTAACTGGTAAAATTGATAAAGGTTTCGTTGTGTTAGTTGGTTTTTGTACGACGGATGATTTCGACACGGTAAAAAAGATGGTGGAAAAAATAGTCAATCTAAGGGTGTTTGAAGACGAAAATGGTAAAATGAACTTAGATATTAAGTCGGTAAATGGTAAGATTCTTTCTGTTTCACAGTTTACTTTGTACGCTAAGCTAAACGGAAGAAGGCCATCCTTTAGCGGGGCTCTTAACTATTTAGAGGCCAAAGAATTATATGGCTTGTTTAACGAAGAAATGAAAAAGCAAGGTCTTGAAGTACAAACTGGTATATTTGGTTCTAACATGGAAGTTAATATAATAAATGATGGACCAGTAACCATAATAATTGATAGTGCGGAGGACTTATGAAAAATAAGATAAATTATAAATATATTAATCTTTTAGCTATTTTGGGAGTTATATATTTATTGTATTTAATGAAAGATTTATGGATTGGTGTTGTTGGAACCATCATATCAATCGCGTTGCCATTCATAGTCGCATTTTCGGTTGCATACGTTTTGTATCCGTTTCTTAAGTTTATGACGGAGCGAAAAATACCAAAATCAATTGGTGTTGTAATCATAGTCTTGGTAGTGGTTTTGATAATTGGAATTATCTCTTATTTTGTTATACCTTTATTTGCTAACCAACTAATTAACTTACTAAGTAACTTAGGAAAAGTAACATCTGATATAGCAACTAGGTATGGAGTTAACCTTGAAACGGTTAATGAAGCCATCAATAAGTATTCTAACATAGTTGTGGACTATATTGGAGAAGCAATAAAAAGTGGCTCCATCTTCGCCGTTTTAAACAATTCAATAAACTTCGCAACCAAGTTCATTATTGCGTTTATTGTTTCGATTTATTTTTTATCAGGAATGCCAAGCATAAGGTCAAAAGTAAAAAAATTCCTTCTTAAAAGTAATTATAAAAAATTTAAATTAATATCTACGATTGATAAAGAGGTTTACTCTTACTTAAAGGGCCTTGGCATCTTTATGATTATTCAGTTTTTTGAATATACGTTCTTATTTTTAATTATTGGTCATCCAAACTTCTTGTTACTTGGCTTTTTAGCTTGCGTAACAACCGTAATTCCTTATTTTGGGGGTATTTTAACCAATGCTATCGCCCTTTTAATAGCAACCGTAGTATCTCCTAAAGTATTTATTTTAACCCTTGTTATTACGCTTGTTTTCCCTAACATAGATGGCTACATTATTTCGCCTAGAATTTATGATAAAACCAATCAGCTACCGCCGTTGTTAACTATTTTTGTTGTGTTTGCAGGAGGAGCCTTACTAGGATTTACAGGAATTGTAATAGCGGTTCCACTAACCATCATAATAACCGCGATAATAAGAGCTTATAAGGGAGAAATAAGTAAAAAAATATCTAACATTAAAGAAAAAATATAAAAATACCAATAAAAATTGGTGTTTTTTTGTCAACCCTTATATTATGTCTTTCTTTTTTTTCTTATATAATATATAATTAAATCATAGGAGGAAAATAAAATGAGTACAGGTATTATAATTTTAATTGTGGTTGCCGTAATAGTGGTTTTGTTATTAATCTATTTCATGGCAACGTACAACTCTCTTGTAAACTTAAGAAACAAGGTACAAGATCAATGGTCACAAATTGATGTTTTGCTAAAGAAACGAAATGATTTAATTCCTAATATCGTTGAAACGGTAAAAGGCTACGCAAAGCATGAAAAAGAAACTTTAGATGAGGTTATTTCAGCCAGAAATAGTGCCGTTAGCGCAAACTCTCAAGAAGCAGAAATGAAGGCTGCCGGAGAGCTAACACAAGCTTTAGGAAGATTATTTGCAATCGCTGAAAACTATCCTGATTTGAAGGCTAACACTAATTTCTTAGACCTTCAAAAAAACTTAAAAGACATCGAAGACCAAATAGGATTTGCAAGACAATTTTATAATGATAGCGTTTTAACTTATAAAAATAAGCTTGAAATGTTTCCGTCAAACATCGTTGCAAAAATGTTTGGATTTAAACCTGAAAACTTCTTTGAAGCAACCGAAGAAGAAAAGAAAACACCACAAGTTAAGTTTTAGTCTACGAGAAAGTAGGCTTTTTCTTTAAGGAGGAAAGTAGATGAAAAAGAAAGTAGGCGTTGTTTTATCGTTTTTATTATTGTTACTTTTATTTCCTTTAGGAGTAAAAGCTAACAGTGTATCAAGCATAGATATGGATATATACGTTGATGAAAATGGTACCGGACACGTAACCGAAACTTGGAAAGCTTACCTAAGTCAGGGAACCGAAGGATATAAGCCATATTATAACATTGGTAATGCTAAAATAACTAATTTTAGCGTTAGCGAAAACGGAAAAGTATATCAATATGATGATTACTGGAACCCAAACGGAAGCTTTGAGGAAAAAGCATATAAAAATGGAATTAATTACGTTTCTAACGGATTAGAATTATGCTGGGGAATAAGTGAGTATGGAAATCATACTTATACCCTTAAATATGACATTGAAGGCTTCGTATCGTCACTTACTGATGCCGACATGATATATTGGAACTTAGTACCACATGATTTAAGTTCTAAGCCTAGTAACGTTCACATAAAGATTTATGCCGATGAAGCTTTTAAAGATACGCTTGACGTATGGGGATATGGTAATTATGGTGGAACTGCATACGTTTATGATGGTTACATTGAAATGAACTCAGAAGGCACCTTGCAAAGTGATGAATACATGACGTTATTAGTTAAGTTTGATAAAGGCACCTTTAATACTTATAACACCTTAAACAATGACTTTAATTATTATTATGAGATGGCAAAAGAAGGTGCTACCGCGTATAAGGAAAGTAATTCTACTAGTATAATATCATTCCTTTTTCCGTTCATTTTTACTGCCTTTTGGATATTTTTAATTGGTAGCATAATAAAAAATGGTTCTGGAATGGTTGGAAACAGAAAAATGAACTTTGAAAAAGATGCCAAAAAACTTCCTAAAGACATTCCAAATTATCGTGATATTCCGTTTGATAAGAATATTTATAGAGCGTATTGGGTTGCGGTAACCTATAACTTAATAAAAAGGCAAACTGACTTTTTAGGAGCAATAATCTTAAAATGGGTAAAAGAACAAAAAATAGGCATTAAAAAAGTAATGGAAGGCACAATTATAAAAAAAGATGCTACAACCCTTGATTTAACTAAACCTTTTTCTAGTGACAATCAGCTTGAGATTGATTTGTATAACATGATGTATGAAGCTAGTAAAGATGGTTACTTAGAGTCAAAAGAATTCGAAAAATGGTGTAATAAAAATTATAAAAAGATTCTTGATTGGTTTAAAAAGGTTCTTGATGACGAAACAGATAAATTAGTGGCAGAAGGAAAAGTAATAATAAAAGCTGAAAAACATTCTTTTGTTAAGATTGATAAATATTATGTAACTAACGAAATGAAAGATGAAGCTGTTAAATTAAAAGGATTTAAAAATTTCTTAGAAGAATTTTCTAGGATAAACGAAAAAGAGCCCATTGAAGTTAATATGTGGGAGTATTATCTTATATACGCCCAAATATTAGGTTTAGCAGATAGGGTTGCTAAACAATTTAAGAAGTTATATCCAGAACTTATTAATAATCCTAACTATGATTATGACTATGATGATTTTATTTTCATCAACATGATTTGTTATTCCGGAATGAACGCTGCATCAGCTAGTCAGTCGAGAGCACAAAGTTACTCTTCTGGTGGCGGTGGATTCTCATCCGGTGGCGGAGGTGGGGGTTCCTTCGGCGGCGGAGGCGGAGGAGGCGGCTTTCGCTAAGCTAGGTAAAGATATATTAGAGTAATATTATCGTTAACAAAACTTAATTATCATCTAATACAGTGAAAAGAGGTGATGATTATGTTTTGTTTTTATATCCTGTTTTTTATCTTCTTAATTCCTTTATTTATCATACTAATACCAATCTTTATAATTATTTGCATAATTAATTTTATTATTAATCTGCTATTTGGTAACAATTGTTGTTGCAGAAGATAAATTTGACTTATTGAAAATAATAGACTATACTAATGTAAGTTTTCTAAGGGGGAATTTAAATGATTAGAGAAACATGGATGAAGCAATATTATTATGCTAAAAAATATTACGAAGAACATGGCAATTTACTAATTCCGCAAGACTATATTGTCGTAGAAGAAAATAAAAATTTAGTTCATCTAGGGCATTGGATTAATAATCAAAGGAAAGCATATAAAAATAAAGGTAGAAGAATTAATCCAAAGCAAATTGAATTATTGAATGAAATAGGTATGGTATGGAACATCCGAGGCAATGAGGATATAATAAGTACTAACTGGTTAAAAAATTATGAGTATGCAAAAAAGTATCATGAAGAACATGGTGAATTATTGATTCCGTGGGATTATACTGTTATTGATGAAAATGGAAGTAATATAAATTTAGGGCCATGGATTAATACTCAAAGAATAGCATATAAAAATAAAAGGTTAAAGGAAAAACAAATAGAATTATTAAATGGAATAGACATGATATGGGGTGTGAAATATTATAAAGAGAAATTAGCTTTAATAGAAAGAAGATTTTTGCAATATCAATATGGATTATTAGATGAACAAAACGTAAATGAATTAATTAAAGAAGGCGTATTTGAATACAAAGATAGTGAATTAACAAAAGGAAATGCTGCTGTTTTAACGAGAAATATACCAACTAAAAATGTAGGCTGATTTGGTTGACAACAACTTTTAAATATAATAAAATATAAGTATAATTTTCCTGTAAGAAAGGTGACAGCTTACATTAAAAGGAAAAACGTTAATTACGTTATAATTACTAAAGAGCACTTATGTGAAGTAGGGTGGTACCGTGGACTTATAGTTCATCCCTACAAATAAGTCTCTTTTTATTTTAGAAAGGAATGATAGCATGATAACTAAGCCAAAAGGAACTAAAGATATTTATGGAATTGAAGCGAAAAGATGGAAATATGTAGAACAAGTAATTGATTCTGTTATGGAAAAGTATGACTATAATTACATACGTATTCCTGTTTTTGAATCAAGCGAGTTATTTCATCGTAGTGTTGGAGAAACAACTGATATAGTAACTAAAGAAACCTATGATTTTACTGACCGTGGTGGTAGAAAAATGACCCTTAGACCAGAAGGAACAGCTGGAGTTGTAAGAAGTTTTGTAGAAAATAAAATGTATGGTGATATTAAACAACCTATAAAGGTTTATTATAACTGTCCTATGTATCGTTATGAAAGACCACAAGCAGGAAGATATAGAGAATTAACTCAGTTTGGTATGGAAATATTAGGAAGTGATGATCCACTTTCTGATGCTGAAATTATTTCACTTGCTGTTAACATTTATAAAATGCTTGGATTAAAAGAAATTAAGGTTAATATTAATTCACTTGGTGATAAAGAATCAAGAGAAAATTACCGTAAAGCCTTAATTAATCATTTTGAACCTCACATTGATGAATTATGTGATGATTGTAAGGAAAGAATTAATAAAAACCCGCTTAGAATATTAGATTGTAAGGTGGATGCTGATAAACAAATAATGAAAACAGCCCCTAAAACAATAGATTACCTTAATGAAGAAAGCAAAGAAAGATTTGAAAAAGTAAAAGAATACTTAGAAATAATGCAAGTTTCTTTTGAGGTTAATCCAAGGATTGTAAGAGGTCTTGATTATTATAATCATACGGTTTTTGAAATAGAAGCTAAAGTAGAAGGATTTGGTGCTCAAAACGTTATTGGTGGTGGCGGAAGATATAATGGCTTAGTAAAACAACTAGGCGGTCCTGATACTCCTTGCATTGGTTTTGCAGCTGGATTTGATAGGCTTATGCTTGCTTTAGAAAAAGAAAACATAAAATTACCAATTAATGATTCTATTGATGTTTTTGTTATGTATGTTAATGAAGACGAAAAAAAATATGCAGCTTATTTAACGCAAGATTTAAGAGTTAATGGTTTTTCTTCTGAAACTGATTATAACAACCGTTCTTTAAAAGCACAATTTAAACAAGCTGATAGGCTTAACGCAAAATATCTTGTTATATTAAATAGTGAGGATTTAAAGCGTAATGAACTTAAAATTAAAAATAACAAAACAAAGGAAGAAGAACTTATTTCGGTTGATGCTTTGATTTATTACTTAGATGAAAATTTAACAGAAGAAACCGATAACATGTATGATATAAACGAAGAATTAGGAAAGAATAAAGATTAAGAGGTGTAAGATGAAAAATTTAGAAGAGTTTTTTGATAAAGAAGTAACTGTTTGTGGTTTTGCTGAAAACGTAAGAAATTTACAATGGGTACAATTTATTGTTCTTAGAAACAAACAAGGAAGAGTTCAAATAACAATAGAAAAATCAGAAGAAAAAAATGCTGAAATGGTAAAAATAGTTGATTCTTTAACTAACGAGTCAACAATTAAAGTTACTGGTACTTTAAAGAAAAATGAAAAAGTTAAAATGGGTGGTATGGAAATTATACCAAGTAAAATAGAGGTTACTAGTACTTCTTATCCGGAATTACCAATAAATATAAAAAACAAGGATGCCGCTGAAATTGATACCAGGTTAGATTTTAGATTTTTAGATTTAAGAAATGATTATAATGCTAACATTTTTAAAGTGCAAAGCGACATGGTAAAATACTTAAGAAAATTTTTATACAAAAGAAATTTTACCGAGATTCATACTCCAAAATTAATAGGAGCGGCATCAGAAAGTGGTAGCGAAGTATTCGAGGTAAAATACTTTGACCGTAAAGCTTACTTGGCTCAGTCTCCTCAGTTTTATAAACAAATGGCAATGTCAGCAGGGTTTGAACGTATCTTTGAAGTAGGACCTGTTTTTAGAGCAGAAAATTCAAATACCAGCAGACACACTACCGAGTTTACTGGATTTGACCTTGAATTTAGTTACATAGATTCTTATGAAGACGTTATGTCAATGGAAGAAGATATGATTACTTACATGCTTAAAAAATTAAAAGAAAAAGATGGAGATTTAATAAAAGAAACGTATGGTGTAGATGTTGTTGTTCCAGAAAATAAATTTCCAAGAATTAAGCTTGCTGATTTATATAAGGTGTTAGAGGAAAAATATAATTATAAAGTAAGTGATGATGCTAAGTGTGATTTAACAACAGAAGCTGAAAGGTTATCATATAAATATGCCATGGATGAGTTTGGTTCTGAATTTATTTTTGTAACTGATTATCCGCCTACAAAAAGAGCTTTTTATCACATGAGAAAAGATGGTGTAACACAAGGATATGATCTTATTTGGAAAGGCGTTGAAATAACGACAGGAGCACAAAGAGAGCACCGTTATGACGTTTTAAAAGAACAAGCTAAAGAAAAAGGCTTAGATGAAGACGTTAAGTTCTATTTAGATTTCTTTAAATATGGCTGTCCTCCTCATGGTGGTTTTGGAATTGGGGTAGACAGAATGACAATGTTATTATTAGGACTTCCATCACTTAAAGAATCAATGTTTATCTTTAGAGGACCAAACAGGTTAAATCCTTAATAATATTGTTTAAAAGCAAGAAGTGTCTTGCTTTTTTTCATAAATAACGAGTGTTTTTATTATTAATGACTAATAATTGAAGTAGAGGACAACTTTTAAAACTAGCTTTGTTTTCCATTTTTTATGAAGAATAGAAAGTGGGTGGTGCTTATTAGAATTAAATTTGAAATAAAATTTACTTCAAAACTAGTCATCATATTACTTATAATAGTAATTCTAATGGTTATTATTTATAAATAAGAAAAACAGAGTTAGTACAAGCTAGCCCTGTTTTTCAATAAAACAAACTTTGGAAAACAACTAGTTAAGTTGTCCTCTCTAATTAAATTATATCCTAAAATAGTTAAAATATCAATTGAAAACAATAATTTTCACGTTCATATTCAATTTACTTTTGAAATAGACCTGAAAACAGATTATTTATTTGTTTTCTTTCTTTTTTTTCTTATTTATTATATAATTATAAGAGGTGATTAGCTTGACTAGAAAAGATGTAGATAGAAATAAAATTAGTCCGATGATGAAGCAATATTTGGAAGTAAAAGATAATTATGAAGACGTTATATTATTTTATAGAATTGGCGATTTTTATGAGATGTTTTTTGAGGATGCGGAAAATGTATCTAAAGTATTAGAACTTACTTTAACGGGCAAAAATGCTGGGTTAGATGAAAGAATACCAATGTGCGGAGTTCCTCATCATGCTGCTAATATATACATTGATAAGCTTATTGATAAAGGTTATAAAGTAGCAATATGTGAACAGGTTGAAGACCCTAAAAGTGCTAAGGGAATCGTTAAAAGAGAAGTTATTCAAATAGTATCTAAAGGAACGGTAATGTCTGATGAGATGCTTGATGCTAAAAGTAATAACTTTATTGGAGCGATTAAAGACCTTGGATACTGTTTTTCTATTTCTTATGCTGATTTATCAACTGGTGAGTTTAACGCTGTTTTAGCACCTTATGACATTAATAAAGTTATAAGCGAAATTGTAAACGACGGCATAAGTGAACTAGTTATTTATGGTCAAATAGACCCAAGAATTATAGATACTTTAAGAAGTCAGTACGGAATAATTATTTCTCATCAAGAAAAAGATGAAGAAATAGAAACGTATAGACATTTATACGAAAAAATAGATGACGTAAGACTTATTTCATCCATTAGTGTACTATTAAACTACTTAGATGAAAGTCAAAAAAGAAGCTTAGACCACTTACAAAACGTAGTTGTAAAAAATTATGAAACGTACTTAAAAATGGATGTTCACACCAAAAGAAACCTAGAGTTAACCGAAAGTTTAAGGCTAAAGGAAAGAACGTATTCGCTCTTATGGTTACTTGACAAAACCAAAACTGCCATGGGCTCTAGGATGCTTAAACAAATGATTGAAAATCCTTTAGTTGATAAAAAAGAAATAGAAAATAGATACGACATGGTATCAAAACTTTTAGAAGAGTTTTTAATCAAGGATGAACTTAAAGATTTATTAAATGAAGTGTATGACTTAGAAAGACTTGCTGGAAGAATTTCTTTTGGTTCCGCTAACGCAAGGGACTTATTACAACTTAAGGCTTCAATAAAGGTTTTGCCAAAGATAAAAGAAATTGTTAAGTCTTTAAACTTTAACTTAGTAATTGATGATTTAACTGATTTATACGACTTTTTGGAACGTAGTATCTATGAGAATCCACCCATTGGTGTTAAAGAAGGTTACTTAATAAAAGATGGTTATAATAAAGAGCTAGATGAACTTAAAGCGGCTAGACGTGGTGGTAAAGAATTTGTTGCTAAACTAGAGGAAGAAGAAAGACAAAGAACTGGAATTAAAAATTTGAAGGTTGGATATAACCGAATATTTGGTTATTACATTGAAGTTTCTAAGGGAAACAGCAAACAGGTAAAAGAAGAGTTTGGATACGAAAGAAAGCAAACGCTAGCTAACTGTGAAAGATTTATAACGCCTGAACTAAAAGAAAAAGAGCAAATGATTTTAGGGGCTGAAGAAAAAATAATAAATCTTGAATACGCTTTATTTACTGAGATAAGAGACAAGGTAAAAGAACTTATTCCAACCATTCAGTTAACTTCAAAAGCTGTTGCGATGCTTGATGTTATGCAGTCTTTTGCAACCGTAACAGAAGATAATAACTATGTAAGACCAGTACTAAATGAAAATAAAACCGTAAGAATAATTGAAGGAAGACACCCAGTAGTTGAAAAGGTTTTAAAAACGGAGTTTGTTGCAAACGACATAATCTTTGAGGATGGTATTTATTTACAACTTATAACCGGACCTAACATGGCTGGTAAGTCAACTTACATGAGGCAAATGGCAATGATTGTTATAATGGCTCAAATAGGATGTTTTGTTCCTGCTAAAGAAGCTAACTTACCAATCTTTGATAAAATATTTACCCGTATTGGTGCCTCAGATGACTTAGTTTCTGGGGAATCAACTTTCATGGTAGAAATGATGGAAGCTAATAATGCCATCGAAGGAGCAACCGAAAAAAGTTTAATACTATTTGATGAGTTAGGCCGTGGAACGGCAACTTACGACGGTATGAGCCTTGCTCAGGCAATCATTGAATACATTCATGATAACATTAAAGCAATTACTTTATTTTCGACCCATTATCATGAATTAACTAAACTAGAAGAGCATAAAAAACACATTAAAAACGTTCACGTAAGTGCTTACGAAGAAAACGGAAACATTACTTTCTTACATAAGATAAAAGATGGAAGCGTAGATAAAAGTTACGGAATACACGTAGCTAAACTAGCTAACTTGCCAGACTCACTTATTAAAAGAGCCGACGAAATTTTAAAAAGTTATGAAAAAAATGAAGGAAAACATAAAGTAGTTAATCAGATGAGCTTAAATCTTGAAGAAACTCCTAAAACTAATGAAAGTTATGATATAATAAAAAAGACGTTAGATGGTGTTAATCCGCTTGATGTTTCACCAATGGAAGCGTTAAATATATTATATGAACTTAAAAAAGAAATAGATAAAACTAATTAAAAAAGGGAAGGTTGATAACATGAACGATGATACTAAAGACATTAAAATACCAATAAAAGACATTGTACAAAATGCCATGGTAAGTAATGGTGCCAAATATCCAGAAGATGAGTTTAACTTGCTTAGAAAGTATTTTATCGCATGCTTAAACTTAGGATATATGGTTCCTAATGACTTAGTTACAATGGTAAATAAGTTTGCAAGTAGAATTAAAATTATCGTACTAAACTATAATAACGTTAATAAAATGGATTATTACGTTTGTAACAACGGAGTCTTATACATAAATGGTGCGTTAAAGGACAGTAACGAGGCTTTTTATGAAATAAATTTTTATAAAGCTGTAACAGAAGTTATTTTTAACGCAAATGATAATCACGTTGGAATGTCTAGTGCAATTTGTGAGATGACCGCTGAGAAGATTCATAACATGGACGTTAACATGTCTAGAATAATAATGCCTAGAACTGATACGGAAATGATTGGTAACGAACAAATTCAAATACGAGCTGGATACATGAATTATAACTTAGTTATTTCGCTTGCTAAACAGCTTTTTATAAGTATGGGAATCAATGAAAACAAAGTAATTAGAAACATGTATTTTGAAGGTTATGAAAAAGTTATAAATGATTTATTTAAAGATGATAATTCTAAACTTTTATTAGATGTTTTAGATAAATTATGTTTGATGTACATAAACAGAAAAGTAAGAAACATGCCTAATCCAAGTGAAAAGGTATTGCTAGATAAATATCAAATAATGATTAACGATTCATTTACTAAAATAGATCAAAATTATTTCGCTTTTTGTGCGCTTATAACGACTGATGAATTAAGAAAAAGTTGCATGAAAAAACTTGAAAAAGAGTAGGTGTTAAAACATGAATAGAAACGAAGCTAGAATAGTTATAATGACCATTTTATACCAAATATTTATGTATCAAACAAGTAAAATAAAATATGACGTAAACGAAGTAATTAAAGATAATTTACAAATTGATAATGACTTCGTAAAAGAAATGGTTAATGGCGTTATAGAAAATAAAGAAAAAATAGATGAAGTTGCTAATAAATACTTAAAAGATTGGAAAATGAGCCGTTTAGGATTAACTGACCAGGCCATATTAAGCATGGGAATATATGAGCTTTTATACACGGATACTCCAGAAGTCGTGGCGATAAATGAAGCGGTAGAACTTGCGAAAAAATATTCTGATGACAAAGTTAAAAACATGATAAATGGAGTTTTAGATAAAGTTTATCATGAAAAGTTGCAATAATAAAGATATAGTGTATAATATTTGCCAAGGAGATGAAATGGTATGGATAAAGACACTATTAAAAATTTAATAAGTAAGATAGAAGAAAATATAGTTATGTATAATGATGAAATGTCAGGATTAAAAACAGGAAACATTGATGCTGATAATTTGACAATTTATTATTTCAACCTTGGAGGAGAAGGTTTCATTAATGTTTTCACTTATAATTTTAAGGCAACGATTGACATGAATAAAAAAAATGGAAACTACAGTGTTTTTATTAGTCCATATAACGGAAAAGTAAAAACAATCAATTTTACTCCTTCTTTATCTTATGAAGTAGTTTTTAATGATGGCAAAACCCTTGGAGAATATAAAGATAAAAATCATGAATATGATGCAATCACTTTACATACTGATGATACGAGATGTACTTTATTTAAAGATAGAAAGTATTTTGGCAATATATATACTGCGATGGCTAAAAATTTATCTAATATAAGTAATGAAGAAGAGTTTTACGTAGATTTTTTAAGAAATGCTGTAAGCAACCAAAATATAAGACTTCAGGATATGATTGACATAATTACTAAATATAGGGATTCAGGTAATCGTATTGAAGTTTTAGAAACGTTTTACTTAAAAAAGCAATTACTTATGGTATTGGATACTAAAAAGGACGAATTAATAAATAAAAGATATGAAACTTCTCAAGATATTTTTATGTATATCAATAGATATTTTGATGCGCTTTTAGAAATAATTAACGGTCTAGAAAAAGAAAGCACTAAAAAAGTCAAAAAATAACAAAATAAATGTGCTAAAGATTAGAAATTATTCAACCATATTAAATAGTTCGTAAACAAAAAATAAATGATAATTATAATGGTGGTAAAATATTTACGTTTTACCATTTTTTATTATGCTTTATACGAATATAAGCTTATTTTTGCTAATGTTGACACTATCTATTTATTATGATAGTATATTAGGCGTTAAAAAAGGGGGAATTATCATATGGCTAGCAAGTTAAGGGTTAACTACGACTTAATTAATAGAATTAAAGTGGCTAATACTGGTTTTGATTCAAAACAAGTCATAAATTCAAGAGCTACTAATTTAGCTTTATCTTTTCTATTTATTTTACCACTTTATTATATTAATCCAACATTAGAATCTTTTTCATTAATTTCGTCTATTTATTTAGTAGAACAGGGTCTTTTTACATTAGTTGATGTTGCTATACAAAAAATAAAAAAAGAGTATAATATACAAGATGCAAACTTTGATTTAATGCTTTTATCTTGTTTTCTTTTAGAGTTAGAAGTTAAAACAAACGAAGAGTTATTAAAAGAAGCACAGGTTATTCAAACTGATTATGAAATTTGTAAAGATGGTAAAATACCAGTTATAAAACAAAAGAAATACATAAGTGTACCACTTATCAATGGTTATGAAGAATCATTATTGCAAGAACATATTATTGGTGATAAATATTATGATATAACCGTAGAGGAACCTAAGAAACAAGAAAACTTTAGACTAGTAAAACAATTAACATAAAAAACACGATTAATACCTTTTAAAATATAGAATTAACCGTGTTTTTTATGCAATAAAGAATACTATTTTTTTAATATGTCTAATACGTGGGATGAGGCTCCTAATAATTCAGGTCTTTCACAAGTTGTTAAATGATATTCTAAGTAAGTATTAAAAGTTTTTTCATCCATTTTATTTATTATTGGTCTTATGTAATCAGAAGGTCCATCTTGAGCAATAATTTTAATTCTTTTTAAACCAGTAATTTCATTTAACTCGTTAATGTCTTCTAATCTTACCATACTATATAAATCGGTTTCTTTAGGGGTTATGTGAAAGTTTTTATCTACTTCTTTATTTTCTATTGCGTTTAATATATTGTTATCTCTAAAACCATGGGTAATAACAGCATATTCATTCATGTAATAACTTACTAATATGATTCCGGTTTCTTTGACAACTCTTTTAGCTTCCGTAAGAGCGTTTATTTTATCTTCTTTACTAATTAAATGATATAATGGCCCAAATAAAAGCACCATATCAAACGAATTATCACCAAACATAGAAAGATTAGTAGCATTGCCCAAATAAGCCTTAACCGGGCTTTTTTTAGCTTTTAAAGTCATTAAATTATGTTTTATAAGTTCTATTGCGGTAACATCATATCCTTCGTTTGCAAGACTAACAGAATACTTACCAGTACCAGCTCCTACGTCTAGTATTTTTGGATTATCCATGAAATGTAAATAATAATTAATATATTTCATGGCCGTAGTATATTCAACAATTCCATGTCTTCTAGTAAGTCTTTTATCCTCGTTAAATTTATTATAATAATTTATTAAATTTTCTTCGTTCATGTAAACTCACCACGAATATAATATCCTAATATTAAAAAATAATCAAACGTTATGTTATAATTATTAATATGGCAAGAAGGTGTAATAAATGATTAAAATATCTAATAATAAGTTTATTTATAGAGAAGGTAATGAAATATTGGGATACGTCTTATTTTCTTTAAACGGAAAAGACGCTAAAATAACTTACGTTTACGTTGATGAAAGGGCAAGAGGTATGGGAGTTTCTAAAAAACTTTTAGAGTACGCTAGTGATTATTTTGCTTCCAAAAACATAAACGTCATTTATGAGTGCTCTTACGCTAAAAACTGGGCGATAAAAAATAGTAGGGTAGCATCATTATGATACTAAACATGCTTTTATTTATTCTTGGGTTTATCTTGCTTGTTAAGGGGGCGGATTTATTTGTGGATGGTGTTTCATCTTGTGCGATAAACTTAAAGATTCCAAAAATAATAGTTGCTCTTACAATCGTTGCCTTTGGTACTAGTGCGCCAGAGTTTGCGATTTCCATGCAAGGAATGATTGACGGTAATGGTGATGTTGTTTTAGCTAACGTAATTGGTAGTACCGTGGTTAATACCATGCTTGCAATAGGTCTTGCAAGTCTTATAAAGCCCATCAAAGTAAAGAACGAAACAATTAAAAAAGAATTACCATTACACTTAATAATCGTTGTTATTTTTTCATTACTATTTTTAGATAACGTTTTTCAGCCAAACGTTAAAAACCAAATTACTAGAGCTGACGGAATAATATTATTTTTATCATTTTTAGTTTTCTTATATTACATTTTTTCCGTAATCAAGAATCATGGTGCATCAAGAGGAATAAAAAAAGAAAAGCCAAAGTATAAACTAAAAAAATCAGTATTTTATTCTATAATTGGACTTGCTTTAATTTTTATTGGTAGTGATATTGCCGTTGATAGTGCAACTAGTTTTGCTTCGGCAATTGGCGTAAGTCATAAATTTATCACGATGGTTGTTTTAGTTATCGGAACAAGTACCCCAGAACTTGTTATGTCCGTTACTTCTGCTAAAAAAGGAGAATTTGACATAATATTAGGAAACATAATAGGAACTAATATTTTTAACATCGGTTTTGTTTTAGGCATACCGGTTATGATTTTCGGAAGCGTTGTAGCACCCGGATTTGGATGGATAGACATGGTAATGGTAATATTATCAGCTTTGATGGTTTACTTATTTGCAAAGCCTGATAAAAAGATATCAAAAAAAGAAGGGATTATTATGCTAAGTGTTTTTGTTATTTATTATTCATACGTAATATTTAACAGGTAATTGACATATCATTTAATAAGTGTTATCATACTTTTTATTCTATAAAGAAGGAGTAAACATGGATAAATATTATACCAAAGAAGAAAGAAAATTATTAGGAGACGTTTTGTTTTGTTTATATCGTGGTTTTGAATTACCGGGTGGAGGAACAAGAGACTTTGACATTTTAGATTATTTAATGATGGCAAATGGGTGTTCACTTGAACGTTTAAAAGAAGTTGGGGATATAATTTTAACCGGAATTGAAGATACAAAACCTATAGCTAAGTTTGTTTGGGAAAACACTGATGATGAAGCAATGAATGATTATATCATTAAATGTCTTTTAGAATCAATTGATGAGGTTAAATGCAAGAAAGATAAGAATGGTTTTCCTATACCGGGTACCGGAATAAAAATTATGCCAGCTGAAAAAAGAAAATTAATAGAAATTTTAAAGGAAAATGATTTTCCTTTAACAGTAAGTACTTACTGTGCTATTAAATCAAGATACGTTAATGGTTGGCCTTTAGAATTTAAAACTTATACTGATGCTGAAGAAAAGCTAAGTGTACAAAAAAAGAAGATTAAAAAAACACCTTAATGGTGTTTTTTTAAGCATGAGTAATGTTAGTGTGTTTTTCTATTTCACTTGACGTCGTACATAAATCATTTACGTTTAAATCGTGAATGTTTTTATGTCCAGTTATTCGTGCAAAGGTTTTTAGCTCGTCGTTGGTAGCCTCAAGAAAATTAGATACTCTTTTAGCGCTTAAGTCTACTTTTAATCTTTTTCTTAAATCCTCATTTTGAGTTGCAACTCCAACCGGACACATGCCATTTTGGCATATACGGTATTGCTGACAGGCACAAGCCATCATGGCGGAAGTGGCGATTGCAACGGCATCCGCTCCCATGGCAATGGCTTTTGCAAAGTCAGAAGAAACCCTTAAACCACCAGTTATTATTAAATCAATGTTCAGGTTGTTTTCGGTCAAGTATTTTTTAGCACGGTATAAAGCATATATGGTAGGAACACTAGTTGCGTCTCTAATCATTTTAGGAGAAGCACCCGTTGCACCACCACGTCCGTCTATGGTTATGAAATCGGGTTTAGCATAAGCAACAAACGCTAAATCTTTTTCGATGTGACCCGCTGCTATTTTAACACCAATTGGTCTACCTTCTGACGTTTTTCTTAAATAATCAACCAATTTCTTTAAATCTTCTTTGGTTTTTATATCACTAAATTTTGAAGGGCTAATTATATCTTCGCCCTGATTTTTACCACGTATTTTTGCTATTTCTTCCGTTACTTTGTCAGCGGGCAGGTGACCACCCATTCCTGGCTTGGTTCCTTGTCCTATTTTTATTTCTATCGCGTCTACTTTTCTTAAATTCTCATCGTTTACGCTATATTTATTTGGCACGTACTCGAAGATGTATTTATAAGCGTTATTGAACTCTTCTGGTAATATTCCGCCCTCACCAGAGGAAGTAGCCGTTTTAACCACGCTTGAGCCTTTGGCAATGGCTTCTTTAGCCTCCTTTGATAACGCCCCATATGACATGTGAGATATTATTACCGGGCTTTCTATCACAAGTGGCTTTTTAGCGTGTTTACCAATAATCGTAGTAAGAGATACCGCCTCATCTTTTTCAAGAGGCATCGGGTCCAATTGGGCTCCTAATATTAGTATATCATCCCAACTTACTAAAGCCTTTTTAGTTCCCATTGGTTTTATAATGGGCTTACCAGTTCTTGCCATTTCGTGAACATCATCCATTAATGCTTCTTTATCATCGTTATCTCTTTTATAAGCCTTAAGATAATCTTCTAAGCTGCTTTCGCCTTGCTTTTCTTCCTTTAATTCTTTTTTATTATTTTCCTCTATCAAACGAAACATTGATTTAGGAACTTTACAAGTAGGGCATACCCAAGTATCAGGTAAATCTTTAAACAATATGCCTTCTTTTTCTTCGTCATATATATGACCACACATTAAGCATCTATATCTTGCCATAATATACCTCCAATTTAAGTATAACATAAACTAGTAATGATTACTATTTATTTTTTTAACGTTAACTCATTAAAATAAATAATTGATAATGAACCATAAAAATGTTACAATTAAATTATGAAAAATAGGTGATAGCATGGATGATAAATACTTAAGTGTAACAGCTCTTACAAGATATATTAAATATAAATTAGATAATGACGTTCATTTGCAAGAGGTTTATTTACGTGGTGAAATTTCTAATTTTAAGGCGCATACAAGGGGACATTTTTACTTTACGATAAAAGATGAAACTTCGAGAATAAATGCTATTATGTTTAGTTTTAATGCTTCTAAACTTAAGTTTATGCCAGAAGATGGCATGAAAATATTGGTTAAGGGTAAGATAAGTGTGTTTGAATCAACGGGCAATTACCAAATATACGTTGAAGAAATGCTAGAAGATGGTGTTGGAAACCTTCACATTGCCTTTGAACAATTAAAAAAGAAACTAGAAGCCGAAGGCTTGTTTGACGTTAATCATAAAAAGCAAATTCCTAAAATACCAATGCGTGTCGGTATAATAACAGCGCCAACCGGAGCGGCGGTGAAAGATATTTTATCAACGATTAAAAGACGTTTCCCAATATGTAAGACCATTCTTTTTCCTTGTTTAGTACAGGGTGAACTAGCTAAAGATGACATTGTAAAAAAGTTAAAAATAGCAGATGATTATAATTTAGACGTAATAATATTAGGACGTGGCGGAGGATCAATCGAGGACCTATGGCCATTTAATGAAGAGGTGGTAGCAAGAGCGGTTTATAGTTGTAAAACGCCTATAATTAGCGGTGTTGGACACCAAATAGATTTTACGATATGTGATTTTGTATCCGACGTAAGAGCGGAAACGCCAACCGGAGCGGCCGAAAGAGCGGTACCTAAGTTAACTGATATTTTAATGGAAATAGATAATTATAAGACCAGGTTAACAAGCAACATAAAATCATTGTTAGAAAATAATAAACTAAAACTAAAGAAATTATCTGAAAGCTACGTTTTAAAAAATCCACTTAACATGTACGAGGTAAAAGAACAAAAATTAGATAATTTAATCGATAAACTAACAACTTGTATGAATACGGTTATATACACTAATAAAGCTAAACTGGACATACTTAAAAGTAGTATCATTTTTAAAGAACCTGGTATTTTATATGAAAACAAGTTAAAGATAACAAATCATTTAATTGAAAAGTTAGAAATATTAAATCCTTTAAACGCTTTAAAAAGAGGATATTCAATAATTAAAAAGAATAATAAATGCATATCAAGCGTTAAAGAAATAAAGAAAGAAGACATTTTAGACGTTAAATTAAAAGACGGAATAATATTAACTAAGGTTATGGAGGTAAAAAATGAAAAATAACGAAGTTAAATTTGAGGATAAGCTAAAAGAACTTGAAAAGATAGTTGATGAATTAGAAAAGGGAGACACAAGCTTAGATGATGCGATTGATAAGTATTCAAAAGCAATGAAACTTGCGAAAGAATGTTCAGAAAAACTAAAAAAAGCTGAAGAAAACGTAAATAAAATTTTAACGGAAGACCTAAAAGAAGAAGATTTTACGGTTGAATAGGAGGATAATATGACGTTAGTTATTATGGCGGCAGGAATGGGCTCTAGGTTTGGAGGATTAAAACAAGTAGAACCAGTTGGCCCTAATGGCGAGTTTATCTTGGATTATTCGGTTTATGATGCCATTAAAGCTGGGTATGATAAGGTTGTTTTCATAATCAAAGAAGAAAATTATGACTTGTTTAGAAGTACGGTCGGCAAAAGAATTGAATCAAAGATAAAGGTAGAATATGTTTTTCAAAGTTTAAAAGACGTTCCAAGCGGTGTTTTAGTTCCGAAAGAAAGAGTAAAACCATGGGGAACGTCCCATGCCATATTAGCGTGCAAAAACGTTGTTAAAGAGCCTTTTATGGTAATTAACGCCGATGATTTTTATGGTTTTGATCCGTATGTTAAAATTAAAACTTTTTTTGAAGAAAAGCACGGTGATAACGCTTATGCAATGGTTGGCTATAAAGTTAAGAATACTTTGTCACAAAACGGAGCCGCCAAAAGAGGAATCTGTTCTAAAAGTAGTGATGGTTATTTAATGAATTTAGTCGAATCATCGGTTGAAGAAGTAAATAATAAAATAGTTGCAACGCCATTAGAAGATGAAGAAAATTCTTTTGAAGTTAAAGATGATACTCTCGTTTCAATGAATGTTTTTGGTTTTACCCCAACAATATTTAATTATTTAGAAGATGAGATGGATGGCTTTTTTAAAAATAATAAGGACAAACTTGATAAGTGCGAATTCTTAATTCCAAGTAGTGTTGCAAAAAGAATTAAAGAAAGAAAAGTAAGCGTAAAAGTACTTGATACTAGCGAACGCTGGTACGGAGTTACTTACAAAGAAGACAAGCAGGAATTGGTTGATGCCATTAATGAAATGGTAAAAATTGGAAAGTATCCAAAAAATCTATGGAACTAATAAGTTCCTTTTTAATTACCATTTTTTATCACTTATTAATAATTTTTTTCACTTCATAATAATAATGTAATTCGAATTACAAAAGGAGCATAAAAAATGTTTTTTAAAAAATTAAAAAGTTTTTTAGCAATTGCTTTAATTGCTACATTTATTATGCCACAAAGCTTACTTGCTTATTCTGAATATATTGTAGCGGGAGGCGAAAACATTGGCCTTCAAATTGATAACAAGGGAATAATTGTAGCTGGTTTTTATAAAGTTGACGAAAGATATCCCGGAAAGGAAGCTTCTTTACAAAAAGGAGATACAATAATAAGCGTAGATGACAAAAAAGTACAATCAATCGATGATTTTATTAACGCGATAAAAAATAGCAACCAACGGAGCTTAAAATTAGTTTATGTAAGAGATAATAAAACGTTAAGTACAAACCTAAATTTAATAACGGAAGAAAACGTAGTAAAAACTGGATTATACGTAAAAGACAAAATAGCAGGAATTGGAACTTTAACGTTTATTGATCCCAACACCAAACTATACGGAGCTTTAGGACACGAAGTAATAGAAACTTCATCAGGTGTAATGATTAATGTAAAAGATGGAAAAATATATAACTCATCAGTAACCTCAATTGATAAAAGTAGCAGGGGAGAACCTGGTGCTAAAAACGCTAACGTAGATAAAGAAGACGTATACGGAAACATTAAAGAAAATACGATTTCTGGTATTTTTGGTAACTATACAAAAGAAATAAATAAAAGTAAATTATATAAAGTAGCCGGTTATGACGAAATTAAACTGGGCGAAGCAAAGATAATAACCGTTTTAGAAGGTAATGAAAAAAAAGAGTATAACATTAATATTTTAAAAGTAAACAACGATAAAAATGATAATAAAAATATTTTATTTGAAATAAAAGACGAAGAACTTATTAGAAAAACCGGTGGAATTGTACAAGGAATGAGCGGGTCTCCAATTATTCAAGGAGAAAACATAATTGGTGCGGTGACAAACGTAGTGGTTAATAATCCAATTAAGGGATACGGAATACTTATTACTTCAATGCTTGAGGAGGCAGAAAACTAAGTGTTTCATTTTCCCTCTTTTTTATTATAATTTTTATGTAGGCAAAAATGAAATATAGTGAAGTAAAAAATCATAATGAAAATTTATTTTTATTATAATATAAAAAAACAAAAGCTCATCTTTCGGCTAAAGAATTTTATAAACATTGTGAAAGTGATAGAAAAAATTAAACATTTCAAATAACTATAAAATTTAATACATTAGAAAGATTTTTACCTCGATTCGGTCTCGGCAATCGAAAAGTTTGATCTTGAGTTTTTAAATATAATGTATATTCCGATTAGCGCTGGAATAAATGATAATATCGAAGCTTCAAATGATAAAAATAAATCTTTTTCGTCATTTTCATGATACGTTTTAGATATTTTATACTGATTATAGTTGGTATATAAAAAAGTTAAAGAAATGATTACTACGATTACGCTTTGTATGGTGGCTAAATTTTGAGCTTCTTCGTTGGTAAATAAAGTTTTCTCGTTTTTTAACGATAAAATTTTATTATACGTAAGTAAAAAGGATATTACTAACATGCATATAAAGCCCATCGTTGCGATTAATTGTATGTTTAAATATTTTATTTTTTGCTCGTTTTCTGTCATATTAAATTATATTTTTAAAAAATAAAAAAAGAATACCTTAAGCATTCTTACATAAAAAGTGGAGATAAAATAGCAGCAAGAGCAGAACCTATCATAGCTATTAGCGCTATCCACACAAATACTTTTCCGTAATCAATTTTAAATTTCTTTTTCTTCTTTTTATTTTCTTTAGTCATTTCACACCTCAATAACATTATAATACAAGTATTAAAAAAATAAAAGTAATATTATTTCTTGATGGCTAATATAGTTAATCAAGGAGAGCAAAATGAAAAAAATATTGAACTATTTAAACGAAACAGTAAAAAAAGAAAAAGCTTTATTAATATTTGTGGTTATCATCTTTGGTTTGGGACTTATAATTGGGTCATTGTTTGTAAACGTGGTAACTAGTGGTGATAAAGATTTATTAATCGGACAAGTTGAGGCGTTTTTTTCTAGTGCCTCTAAGTTAAGTAGTGACATATTCGGAATGAAAATGGTTGGGTCACAAATACTTAATAACGTTTTACAATTAGTAATAATATTCGTGTTAGGAGCATCCATGATTGGTATTTTAGCAGTTATACTAATATTGTTTTTTAAGGGATTTATGCTAGGAACAACACTTGCTACAATTATTTTAAAATACCAGTTAAAGGGTGTTATAGGATGTTTTTTGTACGTTTTTCCGGTAATGATATTAAATATAATTATTTATGTTTTCTTTAGCTTCTTTGCGGTTTATGTTTCTGTTAAATTTGTTAAGGCTTTATTAAAAAAAGAAAATTTAAACTTCAAGAATTTTTTAGGAAAGTACGTATTATCTTTTTTAGTAAGTTTAGTATTAATGGTTGTTTTATGTTTTTTAGACGGGTATTTAACACCTCTTTTATTAAAATTATTTACTTATTTAATATAAAAAATGTGATATAATACGTTTATAGTTTTAAAAGAGGTAATTTATGAAGGTATTAGTTGGAATGAGTGGGGGAGTTGACTCCTCCGTTGCGGCTTTATTATTAAAAAAACAAGGGTATGAAGTTATTGGTGCAACGATGGTGTTGTTTGATGATGACAAATTAAAAGAGGGGTGTCTTTCTTCTAACGCCATAAAAGATGCTCAGATGGTTTGTAATAAACTAGGTATTAAACACCACGTTATAGACCTTAAGATTGCGTTTAAAAAGTACGTAATAGATGATTTTATAAATGCTTATAAAAATGGGGTTACCCCTAATCCTTGTGTTTGCTGTAACAAATATTTAAAGTTTGGAGTTTTATTTAAGGAAGCTCAAAAACTAGGTTGTGATTATGTTGCAACCGGGCATTATGCTAAAATAAAAGATGGAAAATTAATGGTTTCTACGGTTAAAAATAAAGACCAAAGTTACTTTCTTTATGGGGTTGATAAAAACGTTTTAAAACATGTTATTTTTCCACTTGACGGTTTTACAAGCAAAGAGGAAATAAGAAGAATAGCAGAAGAAAATAACCTTGTGGTAGCAAGAAAAAAGGATAGTCAAGAGATTTGTTTCATTCCCGATAATGACTATGTTCAATTTTTACGTAGTAAAGCTAATTTACGTTCTAAAGAAGGAAACTTTGTAGATAAAAACGGAAACGTATTAGGTAAGCATAAAGGAATAATAAATTATACGATTGGTCAAAGAAAGGGGCTTGGAATAAGTAGCAGTCATCCACTTTATGTTATAAAGATAGATATTAGTAATAACGAAATTACTTTAGGAAGTGAAAATGACTTGTATAATAACGAATTAGAGTGTCGCAACGTAAACGTATTGGTAGACAAGTTACCAAGCGTTGTAATGGCTAAAATTAGGTTTAGAGCTAGTGCTTCTTTAGCAAGATTAAAAACGTTAGAAAATGGCAATATTAAAGTTATTTTTAAAGAACCACAAAGAGCAATCACCAAAGGGCAATCAGTAGTATTTTACGATAAAGAAGGAGTTGTTTTGGGTGGTGGTATAATCATATAAGATATCATTTAGTTGATATCTTTTATTTTATCAACGTCATATAATGTAATATTATTGACAAATTTGTAAAATAGTGTAAAATTATAAATGTAATATAGAGTAGGAGAGATGACGATGGATAAGTTAAACGAGATATTACAAGAGGTTGGAATTTCTAAGGTGAAACTAGCTAAATATTTAGGCGTGTCAAGGCAAATGATATATAACTATTTAGAAATGAACGATATATCTAGATGGCCTAAAGATAAGAAAATGAAACTTTTTAACTTGTTAGACATCAAGGATGCGTCAGAAATTGACAAAATCGTAGTTGACACAGAATTTATTAATAAGGTTGACATGGTTTTGAATGGCGATGCTTCCAGTGTTAGCGTTTCTCATTCTGAAAGTATAGAATTTAAGGAGTTAAAACCTAGGGAACAAGAATTATTAAATGATATAATTTTTACAATAAAGGAACGCTTTGTTGATGGTGCGGAAGATTCATACGTAACATACAAGTATTTATTAAACTTTATTCAGGGCATAGAAAACGTAAAAGAATTAAAGTATATGATGGGATACGTTGTTAAACTATTAGGTTTTGTTGACCCTGATGAATACGCTTTTAACGAAGAAGAACAATTTGTATTTGAAAGTATTATGCATTCTGCAATGGTATTATACCGCGGTGGCGGTGCTTCTAAATCAAGGCTTGCTGAAACACATAAAAAGTTTGTTGCGGAAATAGAACATAAAAAAGAAGAAAAACTTAGTCGTACGGAAGAAATAAATACTGCTAAGATACAAGCCTTACATGAGCTCGGTTATAATGAAATAACGCGCGAAAACGCTTCAGAAGTATTAGCTAAAATAGCTGAAATACAATCCCGTGACGTTTAGTAAGTCACCACACTGTACTTCGTATAATACATATTATGTTAACATTTATTTTTTGAAATAAGATAGCTGTTATATTAAATAGCTGTCTTTTATTATGCATACTACATTTCTACTAATTCACTCTTTGTGATTGAATCATAAGTACTACTACATAAACTTTTCTAATAACTTAAATATAAACCTTATATATTTAATTATAGTTTTATAATCTGTTTTAAAAAGTTCAAATCCATGTAATATAAATGCTCATCCTAGTTAAAAAAATAGGATAATATAGTCTCCTACTCCCCTTTTGCTATATATTAATTACATAGTAGGGGGAGTATTATAAAAAAATAGTGTAACGTAAAACAAATCGAGATGTATAAATATCCGTTCTTTAATTAAAAAATGCGTTAGAATGCACGTTAGTTTTATAATATGGAAATATACATAACAAAAACATAGGTACTAATTATTTATTGTATCTATGTTTTTACGCTTAACTCCCCTATTACTTATTTTATTTAAATAGGGGAATAGGATTAATTATTTATGTATTAATCATACATTCTTTCTTTTTAACTTTTATATATAACTATTCCATCTTTTATTATTTCCTCTTTAAATCTATCATTTTTCAAAGTATTAAAGTCAACAATATCGAATTTATATAACGTATTTAAATCTTCTAACTTAGTTTGCATTTTAATAAAATTATCTTTATCTGTGTTATTAAAAACAAAAGCTATATCTATATCAGAATTTGGTTTATAATTACCTCTTGCCCTACTACCAAAAAGAATTGCTTTTTTAACCCCAAAATTTTTAATAACAGATATTATATCATTATACAAATTTTCTCTAATACCATACATTTTACTTAACCTCATTTAATTTTTTTATTAGTTCTTCCAACTTTTTAATATATTTATTTTTTATTACATCTTCATAATAAATAGCCTTTTCTTCATCATAAGTATGAGCAGTACTATTTCGTGCTTCTAGCATGTTTGACCACCCTTCTTCATCGTTTATAATATTGGATTCAAAAGCTTGTTTTAAAACTTTCTTAGGTGATGTAATTTCTTCATAACCTTCTTCCTCTAAATAAGCCTTTATTGTTTTCCAAGATAAATCAAACGTATATTCAAATTTTTTTATTATTGAATCTCTTAGTGCTTCATCAAATTTTTCTAATGATATGTTAGCAGTATTTCCAAACTCTATCATTTCTTTAAGAGAATTATATGCTAAATTTAATTTTTCTAATTTGTATTGGAATTTTTTCATATTTTCTCCTTATTTCTTAACTAAATTGTAGCATAGATACTATTTTAATTCAATTTATGATTATCTAAGTGTTAGTTAAATAGTAAAATGCAACTTTGAAGAAAATGATGTAATTAAAAGGGTTAATGCAACTTTTACATATGGTAATTCATGAAAAATGATTAAAAAATAATAAATAATCTATTTATTTACATGACAAAACAAATATTACATAAAAATTAAAAAATTAAATGCAATATTTTATTTAGAATTTTATTGATAACAACAAGCAGACGAATTGCTTGTTGAAAAACTATTTTATTTACATTTATTTGTAAGTCAAGAGCTTTCGTAAATGCCTATAGCACTCTTGACTTAAAATAAATGAATATTAAAGAACTAAATGCAAGTTTTAAAATTTTTAAAAAATAAGTTGCATTTAACTCTTTAACTAACGTTATGATTATCTAAGTTTTGTCAAATTATAAAAAATATGATATTATAATCACGACAAAAAGAACTGAGTTTCCTCAATTTTTGAAAATTTTGGACACATTTAGTTTATTTGTTAGAGTGTAGACAATCTGAGGTACATAATTTATAAATGATTTTACATAATTTCGTTTCGCAGGCGATTATGCATTTATAATGGTGTTTTCCTTCAGATTGTTTTTTTTCTAAAAAATAAATAAATTGGATTAGTTTTATCTGTATGAGCAGAAATTTGAAGTAATGTTGTAACCACATTAAATAGAATAGTTCTACCAAATTTACATCCTGTTTTAGAAATATGACCATGATATGCAGCCACACCAGATTGTGAAGTAACAGAATCAATTCCTATAAAAGATATGAATTGATATTTGTTATCAAATCTTGTAATATCCCCAACTTCAGCCAAGAATAAAGCTGCAGAGAATTCTCCAAAACCAGGAATAGAATTTATTGTTTTAAAATGTCTTTGCTATGTATCTTATGTATTTCAAAATAACTGAATACGCTATGTAATATCTTCTTTTTAACATGTATTTTTTGCCCAGTTTCTTCTCATACCGTCCTATTTTACATTTAGACTTTGCTTTAAGTTAAGCGTTTTAACTTCTCTTAACCCGTTTAGCGTTTGACTTAGTAAATTAGTAAGTTTTATCTCTTCAAAAGCTAAAGAAAGCCTTCTTTTTCTTACGTATTCACTAAATGTTACGTTGACAACGATACTAAATACGCGTTGCATAATAAAAACATTTACTCCCAAGTTTTTAGCCAGCTTATCATAATCTATTTTATCTAGCAAATGTTCTTCGACATAATTGACCATTTCATTTAATATTTCATAATTCATAAATACTCCTTATAATTTATATTACGCATCGTTATTTAAACAAAAACTGGTCGTCTTTTTACTATTTATGTAACTTATTTTTTCTTTTCTTTAACGTTAATACTTTTCTTTTAGCGACTTTATATTTCCTACTCGTATTTGACTTCAAGACGTAATTTTCTAAAAAAATGGCTCCAAAAGCAGCAAAACATGTTGCCAAGGTAGCAAAAACTCGTTCTTTAAACTTTTCGTCTTCCGTTTTCTTAACGTATGTTTTCGGTGCGGGTTCACTATAAGATAAAAAAACTTCTTCATCTCCTTGTTTTGGCAAATTACTATATTCATATGAGAACAATTCTGGAGTTTCTCCTAACGTTGTTACTATTTGAATTGCACTCTGATTAATTAAATCATTCGCCTTATCAGGAATCTCATCAGAAAATAATTTATAAACTTCCCTTTGATAAATCCCATCTTTTCTTTCTTCCCATGGTGTTTTTATGATAACAAAATTACCAACTATTTTATCTTGAGTAACGTTTTTATGAATCATCACTTTACTTTCGTCATCAACGTACCAAACGTTATACAAATCACCATTCTCTTTATAATCTTTAGAAACATCTTTAGCAGTATGATATACTCCTGCTGATAAAAGAACTATTGTTGTTGACATTAAGGCTACTATTTTAGTTAAATTAACATTCTTAATTTTTACATATTTTCTAATGTATTCATCTACTTTTTCGTCTTTTATCTGATAAACATTCTTTCGTAACAACCTTTTTTCTTCATCTTTTTTCATAAAACCACGTATAATCTAATTATGTGATTTTTTTATTATTAATCACTATATTAGATCCCT